>PMLN01000367.1 GCA_003158885.1 Anaerolineae bacterium | reverse complement strand
ATTTGTGACCGTGGGTATTATATACTACAACTTTCTAATGCCCTTTTTCCGCAGCGGGGTCTTCGCGCAACAACATCACCGCATGCTCGAGGGCAGGCATGACAACCTGGAAATTCTCAACGGCTGCTTTGGGACTGCCCGGCAAATTGATAATCAACACACTTCCGCGGATGCCGGCCACGGCCCGTGAAAGCATGGCATGAGGGGATTTGGCGGCGCTGGCCGCCCGCATGGCTTCCGCCAGTCCCGGCGCATCGCGCTCGATCACCGCACGGGTCGCCTCCGGTGTAACGTCGCGCGGTGCAAAGCCGGTTCCACCGGTGGTCAGTATGACATCCATATCGCCGCGGTCGCACCAACTCGCCAGGAATTCGCGCAGCATCGTCAGGTCATCCGGCAATAGGCCTTGACGAACAACCTCCCAGCCCTGACTTTTAATCGTTTCGATCAAGGCCGGACCGGAGGCATCCGGGCGTTCACCGCGCCAGGAACGATCGGAGACCGTAAGAACCGCGCAACGAAGATTCATTTCAATTCTTTTCCAAAAAGCAGAACCTGTTCCATCAATCCCCAGCCAAGACCTTCGTAAAAATTCACAGCCTCTTTGTTATCGCGCAGGACGATCAAATAGCACTTCAGGCAGCCCTTCGTGCGCAGGCGGGCTTCCACTTCGTTCATTAAACGTGAGCCAAGCCCCTGCCCGCGCAAGGCAGATGCCACCGCCAGATGATAGATCATGCCGCGTCTTCCATCAAAGCCGCCGATCACCGTGCCAACGATCTTGTGATCCAACTCGGCAACCAAAAATAGATCGGGGTCGCGTTGAATCTTTTTTTGAATTTCAGCGGGCGCATCCGAAGCCCCCACATGAATCCCTTTTTCAACGCCCTCCCAGAATTGCCTGACCTCGTCATAGTCATCCGGAAAACGAAATTCCCGGAGAGCCGCGCTCGAAGAATTCACGCCGTTTACGCCTGCCCTTTCAACATCTGGATCAGGTCATCGGGCATGAAGGGTTTGAGCAGAAACCCGTCGGCGCCGTGTTTCATACATTCCTCCTGGAGGTTGGAGCCGGAGATCATGACGATGCGCGCCCCGCAGCCATGATCCGACCTGCGCATCGAATCCAAAATATCCAGGCCGCTTTGCTGCACGAGATGAACATCCATCAATAAAACATCGGGGCAATTAGCGCGCACGGCCTTGACCACATCGCTGTCCGCGTCGAGCGCGACGACCTCGAAGCCTTCCATTTTCAACAATGTTTTTAGAAGATTGACCATGGTGAGGTCATCTTCCACTACCATGATTTTTTTTCCTGACATTTACCTTTCCCTTTTTGGCGGGCTGCTTTTTCTTCCTTGCAGAAGAAACCTTCTTGTGAACCGGATCGGGAGCGGGTTCCAGGGCGGCGTTCAAGACCTCGTCCACCGTATCCACATAAATAAATTCCATGGATTTCTTGATCTCGTCCGGCACATCCTCAAGATCGTATTTGTTGCGCTTTGGCAGGATCACCGTCCGCAAGCCGTTGCGGTGAGCGGCCAGGATTTTTTCCTTCACGCCGCCGATCGGCAGCACCTGCCCTCGCAGTGTGATCTCACCGGTCATGCCCAAATGAGGCTTGACTTTGCGCCCGGTAACCAGGGAGACCAGGGCGGTTGCCATGGTCACACCTGCCGAAGGACCATCCTTCGGCGTGGCGCCGGCGGGGATGTGCATGTGAATATCGTTCTTTTCAAAGAACTCAGCCGGAAGATGCATCGCTTCCGCGCGCGAGCGGACATAAGACAACGCGGCGCGCGCAGATTCCTGCATGACGTTGCCGATCGAACCCGTGACTTGAAAGGTGCGCCCACCGGGCATGCGCGTGGCTTCGATGAATAATATATCGCCGCCAAACGGTGTATAAGCCAGGCCGGGCACGATCCCCGGCACCGAAGTGCGTTCGTTCAACTCCTCCGGGCCGAAATAAATGGGATGCTCGAGAAACTCCTCGATCTGTTCAGGCGTGATGTCGAACCTGGTGCCCTTGCCCTCCGCAATGCGCGTCCCGGCTTTGCGCGCCACCGCGCCGATCTTTCGTTCGAGATTGCGAACGCCGGCCTCACGCGTATAGTCGCGAATGATCTTTTGCAGGGCATCGTCGTTAAAGCTGAGTTCTTCCGGACGCAGACCGTTCTCACGGATCTGGCGCGGGATCAGGTAACCTCTCGCGATGGCGATCTTTTCATTATCGGTGTAGCCGGAAAGCCAGATGATCTCCATGCGGTCCAGCAGCGGATCGGGAATCGTTTCGGCGGTGTTGGCAGTGGTGATGAAGAAGACCTGCGAGAGGTCGAAGGAAACTTCAAGATAGTTATCGCGGAACTCGGAGTTCTGTTCGGGGTCAAGGACTTCCAGCAAGGCCGAAGCGGGATCGCCGTGAAAATCAAAGGTGAGCTTATCCACTTCGTCCAGCATGAAGACGGGATTCCGGGTTTCGGCGCGGCGTAAAGACTGCAAAATGCGGCCCGGCATTGCGCCAATATATGTACGGCGGTGCCCGCGGATCTCGGCTTCATCGCGCGTACCGCCCAGCGAGGCGCGGATGAATTTCCGGCCCATGGCGCGCGCAATGGATTGACCCAGGGAGGTCTTGCCGACACCGGGCGGGCCAATGAAGCATAAAATCACACCTTCGCGCTCGCGGCGGATCTGATCTTTGGACGGTTCGCGGAATTCATCCTTGCGTTCCAGCCGCAGTTTTCGAACCGCCAGAAATTCAAGGATGCGATCCTTCACATCTTCCAAACCGTAATGATCGGTGTTCAGTATTTCACGCGCGTGGCCGATATCAAGATTATCCCCGGTCAACTTCGACCAGGGCAGGGTCACCAGCCAGTCGAGATATGTGCGAATGACGCCGTATTCTGCAGCGGCGGTCGGCAGGCGCGCCAAGCGATCCAACTCAAGTTTCGCCTGCTTATTGGCCTCCTCCGGCATTTTGGCTTCTTCGATCTTCTTGCGGAAGCCCTCCACCTCGGCGGCCTGTTCATCCTTCTCGCCCAGTTCCTTTTGAATGGCCTTCATCTGCTCGCGCAGATAATATTCCCGCTGGACTTTTTCGATCTCACCGCGCGCCTCGTTCTGGATCTTCTGGCCGAGGGTCAGGACTTCGGCCTCACGCACCAGCAGACCGATCAGCTTGCGGAGTTTCTCGCTGACCGAATCAATTTCAAGGATTTCCTGCGCGTCCTTCAAATCCATGCGCTGGAAGTTGGCGATCGTGTAAACCACCTGCAGAGGGGCTTCGAGCGTCGTAATGGAATTGACCAGTTCCTCGGGGAACGAAGGGATCATCTGCGTGATCTGCTGGAATTGATCGCGGGCGTTACGCGCCAGCGCATCCATCTCCAGCCCCTCTTCGATCACTTCCGGCGCGAGCTGGATCTTGGCCTTCAAATAGGGTTCTTCCGCTACAAAATCACCCAAGCGGAAACGATCCATGCCCTGCACCAGCAAGCGGACGGTTCCATCCGGGGCACGCAGGAGGCGGTGCACGGTGGCGACCACACCGACTTTATACAGGTCATTTGGACCGGGCGCATCCAGCTCCGGATTGATGGCAGCCACGAGGCCGACCAATTTATCGGCGCCCACCACATCATCCACGAGGCGGATCGAGCGCGGCTGACCGACCGTCAACGGCACGGCAGTCTGCGGATAGACCACCAGGCCGCGCAGCGGGAGGATGGGCAATACATCCGGGTATTTCGGCGACTCGTTCTTTTGAGCGTCAGCGGCTTCGGGGGGGTCTTCCTTCTTCACGAATCGAGAAAAGACCGACGGCACGAGCATCTTAAGCTCATCGTCGGCCTGCCCCATCCATTCGAACATTTCAGCCATGCTGGTTTGCCAGCGGGAAGCAGGCATTATTCCTCAATCTTAACATCCTTGGGTTTTGCTTTCATTAGGACAACGGTCATGAAGCCGTCCTTGTACTGCGCTTCGGAATGATCCAGATCCACCGGGCCGGGAACCGCCAGGGTGGTCGAAAATTTGCCAAAGCGGATTTCCATTTGATGATAGGCGCGTCGTTCCGAGATGTCGGGGCGGACTCCGCTGATGAACAGAAATCCGTTTTCGAATGTGACCTCGAAATCCGATTCTCGCATTCCGGCGATTTCGACGCGCACCACATATTCCTTTTCCGTTTCATACACATCGGTCGGCGGACTCCAGATGTTTTGCATCACCTGCCAACCCACCGTGTGGAGAATTTCACGGCGCTTCTCATTCAACGTGATGGTTTCAGATCTGCGTATCATCGTAGGCATATCCTGCTCCTGGCTTATTCCGTTAACCTAATGCCTTCCTGGCAGCTTCGATGACTTCCGCATAATTCGGCTCATCGCCCAGGGCCGGCATATACGCGGCGTAGGCGACCTTATCATTTTTCCCGATCACAAAGACCGCCCTCCGGCAAATGCGGCGTTCCTTGATCAGGACGCCATACTTCTCACCGAACTCGGCGGTCATATGATCAGAAAGGACCATGACCTGATCCACGCCCGCCGCGCCGCACCAGCGCTTTTGGGTATAAGGCAGATCGGTGCTGATCACTTCGATGACGACATCCTGGCTGAGCGAGGCGGCCTCCTGGTTGAAGCGGCGGGTTTCGCGGTCGCACACATCGGTATCGAGCGAAGGGACTGCCGCGATAATGCGCACCTTGCCGGCCGTATCGGCCAAGCCGCGTTTCACCGACCAATCCAGGGCATGAACGCTGAAATCGGGCGCGGCCTGCCCCACTTTGATATCTTCGCCGATCACGGTGGCATCCTTGCCGCCAACCTTTATCAGACCAAATCGTTCCACAGCCATAAACTCTCTCCTTGAATTCGTAAATACCGATCAAAGGACTAGGCGCCCCTGGCGGGATTCGAACCCACAACCAACTGTTTCGGGGTCAGGTTCTGCACGCTAATTTTACTTCATTTTGCCAGCCTTCCAACTGGTAAATATTGACGTGTTGCCTCCAGTTCCAAATCCCCGATATAGTGATCGAGCACAGCATCACTTTTCCATCCACCGCCCGCCTTTACAACGTTTTTCGGCGCACCGGCCAGAGTGCATAAACTCGCATACGACCGCCTAAACATATGGGGTGAAATATGAAAACCCACCTTCTTACTCCAACGTACCGTAATGGTTTTCAATCCCTCCCGCGTAAGAGACTGTCCCTTGTGCGAGTGTTGAAAGCCCACAAATAACGTTTGCACACCTAGCGCTGGTTGTCTCACTTCCACCCAGGCTACGATTGCTTCCCGTGTCTCAGGTGAAAAAGTCTTCCATGCCCATTGCCCGCCTTTGACCAAAGCAAAAAGCTTGCACTGGTCAAGATGTACATTCCCCAATTCAAGATGACACAATTCAGACGCTCGCAGATTGCAGTCCAGAGCCACATACACCAGCGCCCGATTTCGCAAACCCTTGACGGTCGCAAGATTGAAGGACGAGACTAGCGTCACGACCTGATCCGCTGTCAAGCGCGGTTGCGGTGAAGCAGTAATCCGCTTTACACGCGCGATCAAGGCCGGATGCCCCACCCCATACTCCCACGCTAAAAACTTTCGAGAAACACACAACGCGACATATCGTTGTGAATTCCCCCACTTGGGACGCTCAACAAACTTCAATAAGTCCGCCGCACTCAATTCATTCAGCAAAGGAAGCTCGATCAATTGAACCAGAACGCGGCGATACGTCTCCTTCGTCGTTTCTGCAAACGGAAACGACGCAAGGAAGTTCATCACTTGCGCTTGCAAGTGAATGAGAAGATGTTCCATTTTTCACCTCACGGCATTGACAGGCTTGGATGACCCCATGCCTGTGTAATGTAGCTGACGTCCGGGAATACGTCAGAACGATGAACCAACCGCCCGCTCGTAGGAGCTTCGCAAGCCACGCACGAGCGAGCGGCCAGTCAAATCCAATTGTACTACCACCCACAATTCAAAAGGAGCTTCGCAAATGAATAAACTTTTCAAGTCTATCGGCTTGATTGCCTTTTACATCTTGGCAATCGGCCTTATCGTCTACGCGGGAAGCCGATCACTGGATTTCATCCAGTCCACACTTCCCGACAGTCAAAAGCTCATCGGTTTCCTCGGATTGTTCGCCACCGAAGGCGGAGCGATCATCTGGCTTGTGGTCTTTTTGAAACAAGCCAGCGGCATTCCACAAAAAGCCATCTCAGCACTTTCGGCAATTGTGGACATGTTCGGAAGCATCTCCCTGTTCACCTTCGATACATTGTTCCGCTCAGGGCAGAGCGGCCAAATCATGGCACTCACGCAGGACGACATCCGCAATGTGATCCTTGCACTCAGTCTATTGATCGGCCTAAACCTCATTGCCGTCTTTTTCTTCCACATCACCGAACCGGACAACCTGAGGCAGATGCGTGAAGATGCGGCACACGATGCAGTCCAAGACAGCCTGCTCAAACAGATCGAAGAAAACGCCGAAAAGCTGGCAAAGGAAATGTTGCCCGGTCTCTATGAACAGTGGCAGGAGAAATTCAAGAGCCACTTTGGCGACATCGACAACTTGCATGTTGGCCAGTTCGACAACAAGAAGGCCAACCCCAATCCCCCATTGTTCTTTGGACCTCATCAGGGCATTGTCAAGAATGCCGCAGACACGGAGTTGCCCACCCTGGGCGATAACTTTCCCACTGGAAAGTAAATACGTCAAGTGTGCCGGCTGCGGAGAACTCATGTACCGCGGCCACAATGCCACACGCAGATATCACAGTCCTGCCTGCAAGCAGAAAGCCTATCGCAATCGTCGACGTTACGCCGACATCCAAGCGTAACAACATTGTCACGCCGCCTGAACTGACCCGGGAGCCAGGCGGCGATACACCAAGGAGAATGATGTCCCGTAAACCGATCAACATCACTTCAAAACAAATTCAAACAGCGCGCGGTGACTGGTATACCTACCATTTTGCCAACCGCCAGCTTTTCAAAGCCTTGCCCGAAGCCGTTCAACATGCCTACCAGACCCTCAACGCAACACTCACGCCGCCCTCCATGACCATCTTTGGCGGAGTCGTCCACGACTGGCCGCCGCGTGCTACCTTCGAAGCCGCCGCCAAACACGGAATGAAGATCGAGCTTATGAACGTCTGGTATCTCTCGGATGAAGGCTGGAAAGCTTTTCAAGAACTATGGCAAGCCTTGCCGGAGCCAGTCGGAGAGTTGTACACAGCTCCCTGTGTACAGGAAAAGGAGTTGTACCCCTTGTCCACCGTCGAAGAAATGCAGCCAGCCCGCGCAAGTGAATAAATCAAGTTGTACCCATCTGTACCCCTCTATCCACAGATGCAGGTTGGGTACAACTTTCAGGAGACCAACCATGAAAACCTTTCTATATAAGAATCTTCCCTCCCGCCGATTGCACGGACGTTGTACACATGTACACAGCCCCCTATATACTACGACGAATACAATTAACACTATCATACTTACATGGATCGTCCTCGCGCTCGCCTCGCTCGCTTGCATGCAAAGCGCAGAGCTTCCAGATCCCGCACCAACGAATACAGCGATACTGGCCACCCCTGCAGTATCGTCAACCATGACTGTGCCGGCACTATCGCCAATTGCGACGATGCCCTCGAACCCATCGCCAACCCCAACAATGCGCTACGCACCTTACCTGATCCCTCTGCCTTGCATGAAGGTAATAGCCGCTCGATCACTCTATCTCAGGCAAACGCCAGGCGGTCCGGTGATTGGATGGTTTCCCTTTGGCACCATCCTTGAAGTCATCAGCCAGCCCATGGACGGTTGGGTGATGGTTCAGACCGATACAGTCACCGGCTGGGTTTCCCAGGCTTGGATATCAAAGACATCTTGTCCAAAATGAAACCTTTCTCACATATCATATTGGCTACACGACGGAAGCATTTACGATGAAGCCCTCCATCCATCCCGCCACACCGGGCAAACTCAAGTCCGCTTTCCGTAAGGCAAGCTACAAATACCATCGGCTTGCCCAGCAGATCGGCGTGAACGTGAAATACATTTACGAACTGATTCACGATGGAAACGAGCCTGTCAATCCCGAGATCCGCCTCAAACTCTTTCTCCCGCGTCATCCGCGCCGGCCACGGACGGAACGACCACCGAAGCCGCCGCTTCCCGAATATGAGCAAAGGTGGCGCAGACTTACCAAGGAACAGCGCGACCAATTCAAAAAATCCCTATTCAAGGAGTAATGCAATGTCCGTACTTTCCCAAATCCTGAACGACATGTTGTTCGACGCCACTGCCTTGCCCAATCGCCCGATCAGTCGCAAACTCAAGAACGGCCTGCACATCACCGTTTGCAACATCGGCGCCCAATTCAATTTATCCCTCTCTCGTGACAGCGAATTTCCATCCCGCAATGAGTGGGAAACCGTACTTAAGCATTGGCCATACTACGTAGAAAAGAAAACCGAGCCAGGGCGCGACAT
>PMLN01000271.1:1188-8277 GCA_003158885.1 Anaerolineae bacterium | reverse complement strand
TTTTCGGTGGGCACGCGAATTGTACGGGTTCTATGCCGGGTTTGTGGCCATCCTTCTATATATCTTAGACCCGAACATCATCGCCCATTCCCAGTTGGTTACAACCGATATTTATGCAGCGGGGACGATCCTCTTTTCCTGTTATTGGATGTGGAAGTTCGCCAGTACCCGCACTATTCGGGATGGTATGATGACCGTCCTTATGTTTGGACTTGGTTTGCTCGCAAAATATACCTCGATTGTTCTCCTGCCGCTCCTTCTTCTGATGTTGTTGTTCCATGATCTTCCCTCTCTGGTGACGGCATATAAGGAAAAAGGCGTTAAAGTGGTGGGGCGATATATTGGACAAATGGCTGTTTATTTGGTTGTGGCGTGTATTTTTGCATGCTTGATCGTCAACGCAGGTTTCCTGTTTAATCGTTCGTTTGTGCCTCTTAATCATTATTCATTTGAATCGCACACGTTTGCATCGATCCAAAATATAAGCTTCCTGCAAAATATACCCATCCCTTTGCCGTATCCATATTTGCAGGGATTGGATAGGGTTTTTTATAATGAGGTAACAGGTGCTGGACATGGAGCCATATATCTGCTTGGGCAGCTCCATAGCTCGCAGGGGTTCCCTGGGTATTTTTTCGTTGCCTCCATATTAAAAGTCCCGATTGCATCACAGTTGATTTTGGTCATCTCATTTGTCGTTTATGCGGTGAACCGGCAAAGAAGGCGGCTTTTTCTTCGAAATGAGATCTTTTTACTGGTGCCGGTTATCTTTTATGCGATCTACTTTAATTTCTTCTATAATACGCAGATTGGCATCCGGTTTTACCTGGTGGTTTTCCCTTTGCTATATGTCTTTGCGGGAAACCTGTTTACAACAGGGCAGGAGTTTTCACGGAATCAAAAAATAGCTGTTTTTGTTCTTGCGGCTTGGCTGGTTGCGTCTGTGGTGTCCTATTATCCTTATTATTTGTCCTACTTCAATGAGATTGTCTGGGATCGTAGATTCGCTTATAAATATTTGTCAGACTCCAACATCGAGTGGGGTCAGGGAGAAAATTATCTTCATGATTATAGGGCTGCTCATCCGTACGCAATCTACATGCCGAGCCGGCCCAGGAGTGGATTGATCGTTGTTCGCGCTGACTTTCTGGTCGGCGTATCACCTAAAAGCCACCCAGACCTGTACAAATGGCTTCGGGAGAATTTTCAGCCGACCGGAACCATCGCTTATGAATATTTGGTCTTCGATATATCCCCGCACGAGTTGAAACAGTTTTGCTCAACAACGAACTACTGTCATTAAGAGGAGATTGAAAATGGAAATCAAACTTCATGACAAAGCCATCGGGCTGGATCACCCAACCTACTTCATCGCCGATATCGCCGCGAATCATGACGGCGATTTGGAACGCGCCAAACTCCTCATCCGCCTCGCGCGGGAAGTCGGGGCGGACGCGGCCAAATTCCAGAACTTCGACGCGCCGAAGATTGTTTCGGATTACGGCTTCTCACATATGAACGCGCAGGTGAGTCATCAAGCCTCGTGGAGGAAGTCGGTGACAGAAGTGTATCGCGCCGCATCCATTCCATTTGAATGGACGGCGATCTTGAAGGAGGAATGCGGGAAAGTTGGCATCCATTATTTTTCCTCGCCCTATGATTTTGAAGCCATTGATTTCCTCGATCCATATGTGGAAATCTATAAAGCCGGTTCGGGCGAAATTGATTGGATCGAAGCCCTGGAGCGGATGGCGGGCAAAGGCAAGCCGTTCTTTGTCGCCACGGGTGCCTCGACCATTGGCGAAGTCCAGCGCGCCGTCCATGCCATTTTGAGAATCAACAAACAGTTGGTGTTGATGCAGTGCAACACGAATTACACCGCCAGCCCCGGGAATTACGATTACTTGCATGTAAACGTGCTGAAAACGTATGCGACGATGTTTCCGGATGTGATTCTGGGGTTGTCCGATCATACTCATTCGGTCGCGCCTGTTCTTGCCGCCGTGACGCTGGGTGCGCGCGTCATTGAGCGTCACTTTACTGACAGCAATAACCGCCAAGGTCCCGACCATAAATTCGCGCTAAATCCCGATAATTGGGCAAAGATGGTGGCTGAGACTCGCATCTTGGAACGCGCGCTTGGCAGTTCTGACAAATTCATCGCAGAGAATGAAAAGGATACAGCCGTTGTTCAGCGGCGCTGTTTGCGTGCGGCGCGTGACATAAAGGCCGGTGAAGTTTTTACGCGCGAGATGATTGACGTGCTTCGCCCTGCCACACCGGGCGCCATCAAGCCGTACGAAATCCCGGATGTGATCGGCACCAAGGCTCTGCATGATTTCAAGTTCGGTCAGGAATTGCGCTGGAAGGATTTGGGAGCATAACTCTGTTTTTGGAAAACGATATTCGTTTTTCGCGCCCGAATCTCGAATATCGAATGTCGAATATCGAATACCCAATATTGCCATGCGGATCATTTATTTTTCTCAGAACTATTCCCCTCACGATTATCGGTTTCTGTCTGCATTGGCGGAAACCGAACATGAAGTGTTTTATTTAAAGCTGGAACAAAATTCGCGGCAAATCGAAGACCGTCCCGTCCCTTCACAAATCCAGCAGGTGCTGTGGAAAGGCGGACAAACTTCATTTCGATGGCGAGATGTTCCGCGCTTGGTGTTGGATTTAAAACGTGTCATCCGGGAAATCAAACCCGATTTGGTTCATGCCGGCCCGATCCAAACCTGTGCGTTTCTTGCAGTCCTTTCCGGATTCCATCCCATCCTGACCATGTCCTGGGGCTTTGACCTGATGCAGGATGTGGAGCGCAGCGGGTGGATGAAAAGGATCACCCGTTATGTATTGGGCCGTAGCGACTTCTTTACCAGTGATGCGCAGGTAACCCGCGATAAGGCCATCGCCTATGGAATGGATCCGGATCGTACTGTGGTATTTCCTTGGGGTGTGGATTTAAAGCGCTTTAGCCCGGCATAAGAATATCATGTATCGAATACTCATGCTCGGAAGATGCCAGAGCCGAAAGGAAATATACAGGTTGCCAAGCGTAAACCGTTTGTCTTGTTTTGTAATCGTTCTTGGGAGCCGCGTTACGGGGTGGATGTGCTCGCCAAAGCTTTTGTCAAGGTTGCGAAAGAACGCAAGGATGTCAGTTTACTCTTGCTGGGCGGCGGTTCCCAGGCTGGCGTAATCCGGCAAATCCTGATGAACGGCGGCATATTGGATCGTGTGCAATTCGGCGGGCAGGTGTCGCAGCGTGATTTGCCGCGCTGGTATCATATGGCGGATCTTTATATCTCGCCTTCCCACGTGGACGGTTCGTCCGTCTCACTGATGGAAGCGCTGGCCTGTGGTTTGCCTGTGCTGGTTTCGGATATTCCGGCCAATAAGGAATGGGTCAGCGAAGGGGTCAACGGCTGGCTTTTCCCGGATGGGAACGCGGATATACTTGCTGAAAAGATTTTGGCCGTGAGCGCACGGCGAATCAAATTGACTCAAATTGGCCGTGCTGCCCGCAAGTCCGCCGAAGAACGCGCCGATTGGAAGAAGAATTTCGCCAAACTGCTCGAAGCCTATGAGCAAACCATCCAACTTTACAGGAGGTCCAAATGATCGTATCTCTCATCCTTGCGCTGGTCGCCGTGATCCTGGCGGTGGTCCTTGCACTGGATAACACGACCATGGTTCAGTTCACATTTTTTGGCTATGCCGTTCAGGGAGCGCTTGGCCTCTTCATGTTGATTGCCTTGGGCATCGGCGTGTTGTTGGGCATCCTGCTGATGGTGCCGCCTCTGGTCGGCCGCAGTTGGACGGTGATGCAAAGCCGGCGCAGGATAGCCCAGTTGGAAAATAAAAAGGAAAGTTAGTCATCAATCCATTCTGGAGGAGGAACAAATCATGTCTGAAAAAGAATTTCATGGGGCGCATGTCATCGTTACCGGAGGTTCGCGCGGCATCGGCCGCGCCATTGCCCTGGACTTTGCATCGAAAGGCGCAAACGTCGCGATCGTGTATCTTGACCATCGTACACAAGGCCAGCAGGTTTTGAATGAACTCAAGGCCTTCGGCGTGGATGCCGAGGAACACGCCACCGATGTCAAGGATTTTTCCGCCATCCAGCAATTGTTTGCGGATTTTATCCAGCGGCACGGACGCGTTGATGCATTGGTCAACTGCGCGGGCATCAACCGCGACCGCACGTTCTCCAAGATTACCGCGGAACAATGGCACGAGGTGATCGATACCAACCTGACCGGCGCGTTCAATTGCAGTAAAGCCGTTTGGGATCAAATGAAAACGCAGAACCATGGCCGTATCGTCAGCATCAGTTCCATCGTGGGACAGGCCGGAAACTTTGGGCAGGCGAATTATTCCGCCTCCAAGGCGGGCTTGCTCGGTTTCACCAAATCGTTGGCCCTGGAAGGTGCGCGCAATAACATCACCGTCAATGCGATCTGTCCCGGCTTTATTGATACCGATATGGTGCGTGGGATCCCCGCCGACGCTTTGGAAAAGGTCGTTCAGAAGATTCCGATGCAGAGACTCGGCCAGCCCGATGAAATTGCGCGCGCGGTGACCTTCCTTGCCTCGCCCGCCTCCGGTTATATTACAGGTCAGGTGCTCGCGGTCAACGGCGGAATGTATATGTGAGACGGCATGTTAACTCTTGGATCATTGACTACCGCATTTCGCGATTTGGGCGTGCAGACGGGCGATGTCCTGCTTGTCCATAGTTCGTATAAATCGCTCGGTGAGGTGGATGGCGGGCCGCAGACTGTGATCGACGCCTTGCTTGCCGCCCTTGGCCCGGATGGCACGCTCATCATGCCGGCGTTTAATTTCGATTTCAACAAAGGCAAGCCGTGGGATGTGCGCTCGACACCTTCACAGATGGGGATCTTGACGGAATTTGTCCGCAAAGATCCGCGCGCGAAGCGGGTCTTTCATCCCATCTATTCGTTTGCCATCATTGGCAGGCACGCGGAGAGTCTTGGCAGTCTGCGCTACAAAAGCAGTTATGAACGCGGCTCGGTTTTTGGCAAACTGCGTGACCTCGACGGGAAGATCATGGTGATCGGTTTGTCGTATACCCACAGCATGACCTTCTTCCATCACATCGAACAGATGGAAGGTGTGGATTACCGTTTCCTGAAGCAATTTACCGGCGAGGTGACCGATTGGGATGGCACAACCAAAGTGGATACATTCGAGATGTTCGTGCGAGATATTGACAAAGGCGTCATCACTGAAGTCAACCCGATGGGCGAGTTGATGGAAAAGGCTGGTGTGATCAAATCCAAAAAGATTGGCGAAGCGGATGTCAAGCTGATGAATGCCAATGAAGTCTATGCCTTTACGGCTCGTGAGATGCGCCGCGATCCGCATTTGCTGTACTATATCAAGCAGGATAAATAATCCACGGATTACGCAGATAAATTTAAAAAATCTGTGATAGTGCCATCTGCGGATGATCTTTTGAAAGGAGCCTCGCATGAAAACAAAAATGATCCTCATTATCATTGGCTTCTTTGTCATTGACTCCAACTTGGGCGGGCCCAATGGTGGTTAAAAGGTTATGAAACCCTATTCCTCCCTCAAGTCCATCCTCGCCGAGTTCTTTCCCCTGCATCGGACTCTTGCCTCCGACGATCAGGATAAAACGTTGGAGATCGTCGGCTCATATATGCCTGCCTCATCGAATTACACAGTTGAGACCTATGCGCCGCTTACCCCCGTCTGGACATGGAAAGTGCCGGAGCGCTATGTTGTGCATGAAGCCTATTTGGAGATCGAAGCTCGCGCTGAGCAAGGTCGAAGCGGCGGGGAGCGTATCGTGGATTTCAAAGATAATCCGCTCCACATCGTTTCGTATTCATTGCCAGTTGATGCTGTCCTGACATGGGAAGAATTGCAGCCGCATTTGTATTTCAACGAGAAACGCCCGAATGCGGTGCCGTGGATTTTCAAATATTACGAACGCGATTGGGGCTTTTGTTTGTCGAAGAAGGCGTTCGATGGACTTCCACATGACCGAAGGTATCACGCCGTTATTCGCTCCGAATTCATCGTTGACCCCAAACAGGGATTCAAAGTGGCCAGCGCGCTGGTTCACCCTCAAGGCGGACCGAATCCGAACGCCGGGGAGATGATCATCCAGGCGCACACCTGTCATCCGATGCAGGCCAATGACGATGGCGCAGGCGTGGTCAGCGCCATTGAATTGGCGCGTCGACTCGTCGAGAAGCCGTTACCGGCGGGGTCAATGAGCATCCGCTTCTGGTTTGGTCCCGAAACGATCGGCACGATTGCATATCTGGCTCACAACGAATCGCTCATCCCAAATCTGCGCGGCGGTATCTTTCTCGAGATGACCGGTAATCAAAATAAAATCGCCTGGCATCATACCCGCCAACACGATCACCTCCTCGACCGAATTACCAATTACCAATTACGCAATATCGAACACGACGAGCGCGACTTTGCCGCCGCGCCTGCCAATGATGAGCGCGTCATCAACGGCCCCGGAGTGAATGTGCCCTGCATCTCGCTCAATCGCTGGCCCTACGAGGAATATCACACCACCGACGACAACCTCGACATCCTGCACGAAGACATGCTGCTCGGTGCGGCCGATATTGCCGAACAAATTGTCCGCATTTACGCCAGCAACTACATCCCGAAGCGCACGTTTCGCGGCCCCGTTTTTCTTTCAGGAAATGGATTGTGGGTGGATTGGCGCGATAATTGGGATCTCAACCGCGCCATCGAAAAGATCATGATGCGCTTTGAAGGCCGGCATTCGGTCTTCGATATCGCCGAGCAGGTGGGTCTCGATTATTGGATGGTACGCGAATATGTGGAACGCTTCCGTGCGAAAGGTTTTATCGTGCCTCTACCCATTCCATCGGTGGCGGAGACTTCATAAATATCAAAGGAGAAACCATGACTATTTTCATTCTGATCCTTGCCTTGATCCTTGCAATTGTGGCTGTCGCATTTGCGCTTCAAAACCCGCTGATTGTCACGGCAACGTTCTTCACTTACAACATGAAAGGCTCGCTGGCTTTGTTCGTG
>PMLN01000271.1:0-1131 GCA_003158885.1 Anaerolineae bacterium | reverse complement strand
GGTCGCTGAATTGCAAAAGCCCAAGCCTGTCACGCCATCGGAACCTCCGAAGCCTCAACAGTGAAACCGCGCGTTGTTGCCATTATTCAGGGGCGGATGAGTTCGTCGCGTTTGCCCGGAAAGATCCTTGCCGATCTTGCCGGACAGCCGATGCTGCAGCGCGTCTTCATCCGCACCTCACGCGCCAGCACCGTGACGGAGACCATCTTTGCCACCACGACGGATTCGACTGATGACCCTGTGGCGGAATACTGCGGCTTCAGCGGCATCCCCTTCACGCGCGGCAGCCTGTATGATGTGCTGGATCGTTATTATCAAACCTCCAAACAGGCCAGGGCGGATATAGTTGTCCGCATCACAGCCGATTGTCCCGTGATTGATCCCAAATTGATAGATGATGTTGTCAATACATTGATTGGTCAATCGAATATCGAATATCGAATATCGGAATTCGATTTTGTCTGCAATCGCCTTCCGCCTCCGTGGCACCGCACTTACCCCATCGGGCTGGATACCGAGGCCTGCTCTTTTGCGGTATTGGAAAAAGCGTGGAAGGAAGCCAAAGAGCCGCAGCACCGTGAGCATGTCATGCCTTATTTTTATGAAGGTACGGAACTTTCAGCCGCCAACCGCCAGCTTTCAGAAGGGATTTCCCCGCGCGGCTTTCGTGTCGCTTTGTTGAATCACACGACTGATTTCGGCGATTACCGCTGGACGGTGGATACGCCCGAGGATTTGGAGTTCATGCGCCAGGTTTATCATCGTTTCGATGGCCGCGACGACTTTTCATGGAAGGAAGTCTTGGATTTGGTTCACCGCGAACCCAGATTGATGGAAATCAACGCCGGTGTGAAGCATAAAACCCTGAAGGATATTGATAAGCGTGCTCTTGAGTGATGTCATTGCGAGCGGAGCGAAGCAATCTCAAGTAACCTGAAAACAGGGGATTGTTTCGCCAAGGAACGGCTCGCATTGGCATATGAATTAAAATCATGCCACTCATCACTTTATTCTCCGCTCCCAAACCATTTACCGATCCGCATATCGCGCTGATCCAGCGCAACGCGCTTCATTCATGGACTCTGCTCCCCGATGTGGAGATCATTCTTCTCGGCAACGAAGAAGGCTTGG
>PMLN01000031.1 GCA_003158885.1 Anaerolineae bacterium | reverse complement strand
CAAACCTAATCTGACATTGTCAAGATAGGAAATAGGTTGTGGATCATGGAGGATGGCTGACGGAAGACGGAAGACGGTGGACGGTAGACCGTGGCCGGGGGAAGAAATTACCATATATGGAGGCTGGGTTTTCCAAAGAATCTCGTGCAACCCTCAAAGAATGAATGGCAATCGAGATTGCGCCGTCTTTCACGAATACAGCCGCGACCTTAAAAAGCTTTTATAAACGGTTTTACGGGGCTTCATCTGCCTGTCATCTTGATTGTTTATACTATGGCTAGAAAATAACACTATGGAGAAGATCATGAAAAAACAACTAACCGCCTTCATCGCCGCCATATTCATTACCATCTGCATCGCAGCCGGTATCTTTGCCGTCAGCGGCGTGGCGTTTGCAAATTCGAATGGCGTGCAGGCTTCCAATACGTCCGCAGGGCAGGGCGGATCAGGGGTTATGGCGGTGAATGTCAGCAACACCGTCAACAGCCAGGCGCAGGTTCAACAACAGCAGCAGATCCAGCAGTTGCAGAGTTTGGTGGCGCAGTACCAACAGCGCGACCAGCAATATCAGCAGCGCGAACAGCAGTACCAGACCCAGTTGAACCAGGCCAATGCACAGTTGGCGCAGGCCCAGCAGCAAATCCAGCAGTTCCAGCAGCTGGTCACTTTCCTTCAACAGCGCGGCATCATCACCATCAGCAGCGACGGGCAAGTTTACATCAATCGCTAATTCCAAAACGTTCACCACGGAGAACGACAGAGAGCACAGAGATTTTCCCCTTTGTTTTCTCCGTGATCTCTGTGTTGATAAATTCATAAACTAATTTGAACAACGAGGAACCCCATGAGATTCTATAAAGCTACTCTACGCACCGTAATCATGTTGGCAAGCACCTTCAGTTTCCTGGGCGGGTGGGTCTTGCTGGCACATTCCCTGAAACCCAGCCAGTCCAGTTCGCCGGTCTCCGCCTTCAGCGGATCGCCAGCCGTTGCGCTGACCCCACTGCCGACCTTGGCGCCTCTGCCGGGCATGACCGTACAACAGGCACAGGCCGCACAACCCGTACAGAATCCGTTTACAATTGTTTCCCGGCCGCAGGTTCAACAAAGCATGCCTGTGTTTACCACGAGCGGATCGTAGGAAAAAGGAATAAGTAAAAGGTAAAAGGAAAAACGTAAAAAGAAAAGCGCAAAACGTAAAACGCAAAAAGGTAACTGGCAGGCAGTAGATGGAATGGATCGAATTTAGAGCGATGAACACACCGGTGATGGTGGCCGCGCAGGGGCCGCTGGCCCGCCAGGGAATGCAGGCCGCACGCGAGCTGATCGAAGCCGGCGAACTCCGATTCAGCAGGTTTTTGCAGGCTAGTGAACTTTCACAATTGAATCGTTCCGCAGACGCATGGTTCGGCGCTTCGGCAGAGATGCTGGACATTCTGCAAAAGGCACGCCATTTCTTCGAGGCGACCGGCGGGTTATTCGACCCAACGGTTTTACCGGACCTGGTGCGCCTTGGATATAATAGAAGCATGGATGAGATCCGCACCCAAAATAGCGTGGTTCCATCCATAGCCTCGGAGCGAGAACCGCAGGCGGATTTCCATGAAATGGAACTCGACTTGGGCTCAAGCCGGGTGCGCTTGCCGAAGAATATGCAGTTGGATTTCGGCGGCATCGCCAAAGGCTGGATCGTGGATCAGGCCGTTACCTTATTGAGCCGGTATTCGGATGCGTCCGGCGTCAATGCGGGCGGCGACATGCGCTTCATCGGGCATTCACCGATCGGCTTGGGCTGGCCGGTGGAGTTGGAAGACCCGCGCGACGCATCACAGAGCATCGCGCGGCTAACTGTCAATCATGGGGCCGTAGCCACTTCCTCGGTTGCCAAGCGCATCTGGAAGCAGGGCGAAAAGAGCCGCCATCATCTCATCGATCCGCGCACGGGCGAACCGGCGCAATCCCAATGGTTGTGCGCCACCGTCATAGCGGATGACACGGTTACCGCCGAGGTGTTTGCCAAAGCTTTGTTGATTGGCAGGCCGGCTGAGGTGGAGGGGCTGGCCGCAAAAAATAATCTTGTTTATCTTGTGGTGGACCGCGCGGGTGTCTTGCATGGTTCATCAAATAGTCAGGAGTACATAAGTCAGCATGAATCCATCCGTCCGTAATTCCAAAGACGAATCCCTGGTGGACAAAATTATTCGAGGGGCGTTTCTTGGGGCCTTGTTATTATTCTTCAGCGCCTTGATGATAGCCTTTGTAGTGATCCTGCAAACGCCGGCCGGCTCGTCCGTATCGCAGGCCATGACTTCACTGTTTGCGCTGGATAGCGTGCAGATGTGGTGGTATGTAACGCGCGCGGCCGGGCTGACCGGTTATTTCCTGATGTGGCTCTCGATGGCCTGGGGTTTGGCGATTGCAAACAAGATCCTGCAGCCGGCCGTGGAAGGCTCGTTCACGTATGACTTTCATGAGTTCCTGTCCCTGCTGGGCATCGGCTTCATTCTCCTGCACGTGATCGTTTTATTGTTTGACCGCTTCCTGCCCTTCAACGTTTTTCAGACCTTGATCCCCTTCATTGATACCTACCGCCCGTTTTGGGTGGGGCTGGGCATCATCGGCTTCTACCTCTTCCTGCTGGTGACAATCACGTTCTACATGCGCAAGACGATTGGCATGCAGGCCTTCCGCGCCATCCATGCCTTGAGCCTGGCCGGTTATCTGGGTGCGACCCTGCACGGCCTGTTCGCAGGCACCGACTCAGCCCTGTGGATGACGAAGATGTTGTATGCCCTCACCTTCATCGTGATCATCTTCCTGACCGCTTACTGGTTGATCATCATGAATTTGAATAAGCGCGAGAAGGCCGAGGCCGCCGCCAAGGCCGCACTGGCCAAGCGCCAGACACAGAGGCTGAGACCGAATCAGAGATAATTCTGCCATGTCTCATTCTGAGCCGCATGGCGGCGAAGAATCTCAATGTGCATATAAAAGACTTCCGAAGTCTCACAGACTTCGGAAGTCTTCTTGTTTTAATATCATAGCAAATACCGTGCGATTGACTAGCCGAATCTTTTATTCCCTCCCCAAATTCCGTGCCGCAGCGCAGGTCCGGCATTTGGGGGAGGTTGGGAGCTTTTAGGGGTAGGTATTTTCAANNGGGGTCGGGGGTTAGGTCTGGGTTCTGGGTTAGGTCTCATTGAGGCGAAGAATTCTACGATCACAAACCGGCTTTCAAAATACCTACCCTTATGAGAGGGTCGCGGAGCACTTCCGCAGGCAGGTGTTCTGCCTGCCCGGAAGCAGGGTGGGGCGGGATTGCACGCGGTTGCCGTTGCCATCGTGTAAACAAAACTGGCAATAGCCGCGCCGGATACGGATATCGACCTTCACGCACGTTTTATTTCATCCTTCTGAATTCATCCTTCATCCTTTCTTTCTTCTTGCATTTTTAAGCCAAACTATCTACAATACAAGCAATCCCGCTAGGGCAGGGGAGGAGGCACCATGGCGCTCGGTGATAAACTTGGAAAACTCAGCATTGCCATTCTTGAGAATTTTGTCGAGGATAAACTTGGCAAGAAGTTCGTAGATGAATTGCGTGCGCCAACTGACAAGGCAAGGGCAGTGGCGACCGCGCTTGAACATACTGAAGATCGTTTCAAGGATGAATTCGATGATCAAGAACTTGCGCATGCAATGTTTGATGAATTGCCTGCCGACAAGAAAATGCTCGGCAGGACAGTGGGAAAGTTTTACGATCATCCAACCGACCCCGATTTTCCAAAAAGCCTCGAAAAGATTTTAACTGAGGCGTTCAAAACTATTTCAAAAGAACGTTTAAAGAGAGCTGTTGATTCTTATGTGGTGATATTGACTGAAGAGTTGGCGTTAGCCGACGAAACTTTTCGCGAGCATGTGCGCGCCTTATCCGACTTGCGAAGTCTTGAAATCTTGAGACGCATCGAGCAGATTTTACAGACTCGGCAACTCGATAATTCCAATCAGCCTACTCAGGCATCCAACACTCAAGTCCAATTAAGAAGCCTTCATCAATTGCCTCCCGCGCCTGCCGATTTTACTGGACGCGAGGAACAGCTTAAACAAGTGTTGGATGCGCTCGCACAACACAAAGGTGCAGCCATCAGCGGCCTGACCGGCATGGGCGGGATCGGGAAAACAGCGCTGGGGTTGGTCGCGGCGCATCAAATTGCAGATCAATATCCTGATGCACAAATCTTCCTTGACCTGCGCGGAGCGACCGAGCCGCTTTCGGCCTCCGATGCCTTGCGGCAGATTATCTTATCCTTCGAGCCGAAAGCCGATTTGCGCGAGGCAACTGAAGAACAGCTTGCGGCCTTGTACCAGAGCCTGCTGGCGGATAAAAGAGTATTGGTATTCATGGATAACGCCCGTGAGGCGGGGCAGGTACGGCCAATGATCCCGCCCGCATCCTGTGCGCTGATCGTCACTTCGCGCTGGCATTTCACTTTGCCGCATATGGACCCGCTCAGGTTGGATGTTCTGCCTGAAGATCAGGCGATTTCACTCNNTCACTCTTACATGAATTATGTGGCCGCATAGGTGATGCAGCAAAAGATATTGTCAAATTATGCGGCCGTCTTCCGCTAGCCTTGCGCATCGCCGGGACCTTTCTCGCGGAACACAATGATTGGTCGCCGGTAGATTATGCGGATAAGTTGAAAGCTAAAGGGTTAAAGTTACTGCATGGTGATGAGAGTGATGCAACGCTGAACCTTGAATTGGTATTAGGCTACAGTTATGAGCAATTATCCCTTGATGAGCAAAAGTATTGGCGCATGTTGGCAGTATTTCCTGCGTCTTTCAAACGTGAGGCCGCCGCGGCTGTCTGGGAACTGGAAGAAGACATGGCGCGTGACCTGCTCAGTAAATTCAACCGGATGAGCTTGCTGGATTATGATGGAAAATCTGAAAGATACAACTTGCATGATTTGCTTGCCAATTATGCGCGCACGAGATTAAGTGATGAAGAAGTATATTTATCGCGAACTCGTCATGCCGTATATTATTCCGACTTGCTTTCCAATGCAAATCAATTGCTGCTCAAGGGCGGGGAAAACACTCTTCCCGGTATTGGCATTTTCGATACAGAATTGTCGCAAATTATGGCAGGGCAACGATGGTCGGCCAATAATCTTGATGACAGAACCTTAGCCATGGCATGTAATGACTATGCTTGGCAGTGGAATGTAGACAGCCTCCGTTTACACCCGAGAAAATATATTGAATGGATCAAGGACGGTCTAAAAGCTGCAAGAAAATTGAATAATAAACGGGCTGAAGGTGCTCATCTTGGCAACTTGGGTCTGGTGTATGCGGAGTTGGGCGATGCGCGTAAGGCCATCGAATTTTATGTGCAAGACTTGGCGATTGCGCATGAGATCGGCGACCGGCCCGGCGAAGGTGCTTGCCTCGGCAACCTAGGGCTGGCGTAT
>PMLN01000141.1 GCA_003158885.1 Anaerolineae bacterium | reverse complement strand
TTGATCGAGTTCTTGTTGGCGCCAACCGTGCCATCGGAACCGAGACCGAAGAACATGCAGCGCACCGTTTCACTGGGTTCAATCGAAAAAGAAGCATCCACGTCGAGGCTGGTGTGAGTGACATCATCGTTAATGCCCACCGTGAAGTGGTTCTTTGGTTCTGCCTTCTTCAGTTCATCCAGGGTGGCCTTGACCATGGCCGGCGTGAATTCCTTGGATGAAAGGCCATAGCGTCCGCCAATCACCTTGATATTCGAGCGGTTGTTTTCCACCAGCGTGGTCACCACATCGAGGTAGAGCGGTTCACCGGATGAACCCGGTTCCTTGGTGCGGTCGAGCACTACAAGCGATTTAATGGTCTCCGGCAGGGCATTGATGAAATGTTTCATCGAGAACGGGCGATATAACCTGACGCGTATCGCACCAACCTTCTCACCCTTTTCAGCAAGGAACTTTACAGTGGCTTCCGCCGTTTCGCCGCCGGAGCCCATGATCACAACGACCCTTTCCGCCTGTGGGTGTCCAGAGTAATCGAAGAGCTGGTATTTCCTTCCAGTGATCTTCGCAAATTTCTCCATTGCCTCTTCGACAATGGCAGGTGTTGCATCATAGAACGGATTGACGGTCTCGCGTCCCTGGAAATACACATCGGGATTCTGAGCCGTGCCGCGTATGAATGGATGATCCGGCGATAAAGCGCGGGCACGGTGCTTGCGAATCAGATCGTCATCGATTATTGAATGGAGTTCTTCATCCGTAAGTTGAAGGATCTTGGCAACTTCATGCGAAGTGCGGAAGCCATCAAAGAAGTGCAGAAATGGGACACGCGACTTGAGGGTGGCAGCCTGCGCAATGGCGGTAAAATCGTGGGTTTCCTGCACGGGGCCGGAGGCCAGCAGGGCAAAGCCGGTCTGGCGGACTGCCATTACATCCTGGTGATCGCCGAAGATGGACAGGGCCTGGGAGGCGATCGCGCGCGCGGCGACATTGAAGACCGTGCTGGTCAGTTCGCCGGCAATCTTGTACATGTTCGGGATCATCAACAACAAGCCTTGCGAAGAGGTGAAGGTGGTGGTGAGCGCTCCGGCCTGGAGTGCGCCGTGTACTGCACCGGCAGCGCCGCCTTCCGATTGCATCTCGATCACAAGCGGCACGGTCCCCCATAAATTGGGCTGATGTTTGGCAGACCACGCATCGGAGTGTTCACCCATGGGCGAGGAGGGCGTGATCGNNATAGATGGCGATCACCTCATTCAAGCGGTAGGCAACCATGGCAGTGGCTTCATTGCCGTCAATCGTAACAACTGGTCGTTTCATAAATTCTCCTTTGAAAACGGGCATTTGCCCGGTAAAATTATTTCAACCCGTCAAGTGTATCCTCCAAAGTAATAAGGCGTTAGTTATATATGACTTAAATCCCCGTGTGGGTTGTCATATTTCGGATAAGTATTGGCAGAATTAAAAAACAGGGCTGAAATCACCAAAAACGCTAAAGAACCCGCCTCTTCTTCTTCCCATTATTTCCAATGCCTCTTCCAAGGGCCTTCGATTGGTACAACTTTTCTCAAACGACCCAACTTTTTACAATCCCTCGTTATTTCAAAAACCGCCTTGCCAAAAATAAAGCTGCCAATGTTTTTGCATCCGGCAATTCACCTTGCTCCGCCATTTCAATGGCTTTCCCGACCGGGATCTTTTCCACCTGCAAAAATTCATCTTCATCCGGGTCGAGAGGATTGTGAGTCAAGTCCGTTGCCAGAAAGACAACCATGAATTCGGTTGAATAACCGGGGGCAAGATAGAAAGCACCGATGCGTTCGAGTTTACCGGCGGCCATCCCCGTTTCTTCCCGTATTTCGCGCGCCGCACAAGCATCGTATGGCTCATCGCCATTACGAGTGCCGGCAGGTAATTCCAGCAAATCCCTACCCGCTGCGTGGCGATATTGACGAACAAACAATAGATTTCCCTCTCCATCCATTGGAATGATCACCACAGAGCCGACATGTTCCACAATCTCGTATTTTGTTTCCCGCCCATCGGGTGTCTTCAAAGTATCACGCCGGATTTTGAACGCACGTCCCTGAAACACCGGCTCGGACTTCAAAAGTTCAAACGACATGGTCGCCTCCAAAGAAATAAAGCCCAGGCGGACATACACCTGGGCTTTTAGATCAAGCAAGTGGATGCTTACGGAATGGTGAGTTGCTGCCCTGCCACCAGAGTGGTAGAAAGAGGCAGATTATTCGCCTGAGCGATACTTTGAGGAAAGACATCGCCATAGAGGCAAGCAACGGCATAGATCGTGGTATCGTTATTGCCAGTTACGGTATAGGTGGCAGGATGAGGATTCAAAGCAGGAGCCCAGGGGAAGGGATTGCCGGTTTGCGGCATATTCAGCACAAGACCGGGTTCAATCAGTTGGCTGTCAAACAATCCATTTAACGAAAGTAATTCGTTGGGGTCCACGTTGTAACGGCGCGCAATACAATAAACGAACTCTCCCGACTGGAGAGTATAGGTTGCAGGAACGCCTCCCGCTACCGTAGGCACAAACACGGTCATCGGCACAGGGGTAATCAGGGCAGGCGTGGAAGTGACCACCATGGCAGGTGTGCTTGTACCGCTCAAAGGCGTGATGAACACACCGCCCGGCGTGGCAGTTACCGAGGCAACCTCAGGTTGAGGAGTCAACGGCGTTCCACCATTGGCTTCAACCGTCTTTGCGATGGCAGTCTGTGTTCCGAAATCCGCAACCAATTGCATTCCCTCGGTTGACAAAGGGGATACAAACAAACCCGGGGGAATCAGCGATGGCGTTGCAGCGGGCGGTGCAGAATAGGATTGCACGCAGNNTATCTCCTTATCAACGAATGCTACGAAAACATGGTAGCATAACCCTTATAAAGCGTCAAGCCGCGACATATATTGGGTGCGCTCAGAGGTTGTTGGTTTTAAGTCTGGAATCTCTTGACTTCAAGCGAAATCAGGCCACCCTGCGGGGGTGCTTCGCGAAGATTTCGCACTCCGCGTTTACATACTTTGAGTGCTCTCCATGTATTCATCGAACGATCATTTACACCCAAGTTCATTCAATAAACCAGATAGAGTGCCCTGGGCTGCCTTCGGACTGGCCGCCTGCACCCGTTCCCAAAGCATGCACAAGCTTGAATGTAATCTGGATTCATCCTTCCACACCTGACGCGTGATTTGTTCTGCAGATTTCAAATCACCCGTGCGGGCATCCGCTTCGATAAATGGCAGCCATTCGAAATCATCCTGAGGAACAAAGCCCTGTGCGGCGGCTGCGCGCCCTAATTCCGCAACTTTATTCCAATCGCCGCCCTGGCGCGCCAACTCCGCCTGTTCATAGAAGTAACACCAGGCATGGGGTGGTTCGTCAGGGAAAGGCGGATTGGACAAATTGGGCGGAGAACCACTGACAATAATACGCGACGGGTCAGATAGAGGGATCAACGCAGCGAGGGTGGGTGAGATCTTGCCATACGCTTGTACGCCGGTATAAAGAGGATCAAGGACGCGCAGGCATCCGTTTTGAGGCGCGTGGATCACGATCACTTGCGAGGTGGAACCGTGAAAGGTCACGGTACGATAAGGCAATTCGATGGCGGTATCCGGCTTGAGCTCCGATAAGGATGAGCCGCCCAGACGCTTGTTGACATAGATCATTGCATACGGCAAATCCCCGCCGTGAAAATCCGGAGCATACATCCAATTGAGCGGCGCAGTGAAAGATAGATCGGTTTCATAATCAATCGGAACAAAATCGGTGAGGATGGCCGTGTTTGGTTTCAAGGCAGGGATACGCCACGCCAACTCCCAATAAATATCCTGCTGGCGCGACCAATCGCGGCGAAAGATATTGGCGTTGAAGAATTGTTGACCGACGCCAAGCGCAATGAGCAGGGCAAAAGCATATGTTTTTGCCAGACTATTTCTAACCAGCAGGTCAATCAAGCCCGTTGCGAACAAACTTGCGCCGAGCATCATCGAGATCATGAAGCGATCATAGGATGATTGCAAAGTGAGCGGAAGCCCGGCGGCAAGAGAGGGAACGCGCCCAAGCAGGATGCCGATGAGGCCAATGAGGATGGCAGGAACGGCGAAGGTGCTCCCGGGAGGCAGCAAGTGAGAGGGGATTAGATCGAGGTGCAAAATGTAAAACGCAATAAGGAGAAAAGTAAGAACAATAAGAACAAAGGTAAACAAACTGGTCGGGGCGGTGATGGATTGCATTGTCAAGACCAACACCTGCACCCAAACATATATGCCGGCTTTCCACAGGGCATCGCCGAATGACAGCAACAAGACCCCAAGGGAAGGCGCATGTTGTGCCGCAGTCACGCCGTAGGAAATGTAGACGCCCGATCTGTAGTAGTATGCCAGCCAAAGGGCATCCACCAGCCAAATGAGAAGATACGGCCACCCGCGTTTCAGCGTCTGAATGAGGCGCGGCCAGAAACCCCTCGTCTCTTCGGCGACCATCACCCAAATGAACAGAAAGCGCAGAGGCTCAAGCCCGATGAAATATTCAGTGGGGAAGACCCCGGCAATGAGCAGAAGCAATGCTATGATCGAATTGACAACCCGCCTTTTCGAATCGCGAAGCGCACGGGCGGTGAATCCAAATGAAAGCAAATAGAAGATCAACGGAATCCATTCCTGGTTAATGTGTGTAAAGGCCACCCAATGCTGACTATAGCCAGGAAAGACCAGAAAGAGCAGGGACGTAATCAGGGTTTGAAATTTATAACGCGGCCAAATTTGATTTAGAGCAAACCACGCAGAAAGTCCGGCAAGGAAGCGAATCAGCAGCGCAAAGATTTGCCATAGAATCGGATT
>PMLN01000078.1 GCA_003158885.1 Anaerolineae bacterium | reverse complement strand
ACTCGACCAGCGCTCGCAATGACAGGAAGTTTTTTATGGAAAGGCAATACTGCGTTTATATCATGACCAATACCTATAATACTGTTTTGTATGTTGGCGTGACAAATAATCTACAGCGCAGAGTCCTTGAACATAAAAGTGGAAAAGGCGGAGCGTTTACAAAACGTTATAATATTAATAAGTTGGTTTACTTTGAAGTAACAAATCGAGTGGAAGAGGCTATTGCTGAAGAAAAACGAATCAAAGGTGGCTCACGGCAAAAGAAGATTGATTTGATAAACAACATGAATCCCGAATGGAAAGATTTGTTTGAAGATTATTTCAGCCAATGAATTACACAAGGAGGAAGAATGCCAACATTTGTTTGCCCTCAATGCGATAACGATGATTCCATTCAGAGAGTCTCTGCAGTTGTTGCAGGTGGAACATCAATAGGTAGTTTTTCAGGCCCAACAGGTGCGCTAACATATTCAGATGGCAAAGTTGGCACTGCTGGAGGATATACCACTCTTAGCGGAAGTTCGAGCACTAATCTTGCAAAATTGCTTGCATTGCCGAAAAAACCGAATGCCGATGCTTCGCAAGGAGGAGTTATCTTAGGAATCATACTGGTATTAATAGCACTTGCACTAATATTGGGTGGCGCTTCTATGCGAGATGGCGACTGTATAATAGTTTCGGGTATAGTAATTCTTATTATTGGAATTAGTATGATAGGTTCCAACATTAATAACATTCAGGAAATCAACTCATTCAAAAAGCCAAACTGGGAAATTTTCAAGAAAAAATGGGAACAGCTTTATTACTGCCACAAACACGGTATCATTATTGATCCTGAAAGCGGTAAAACATGTGAACCTGCTCAAATAAAAGAATNNGAAAATCATAGCCTGCATCAAACAAGTCCCGGACTCGGAAGCGAAGGTCAAAGCCGAGAATGGGCAAGTCACATGGGGGGAATCGCCGCTGGTCATCAACCCTTTTGATGAGTATGCCGTCGAAGGCGCGCTGCAACTCAAGGAAGCGAACAATGGCACAGTCACTGCGTTATGCCTGGGCCCCGATTCTGCCAAGGATGCGCTCAAACATGCGCTCGCCATGGGCGCAGACGAAGCCATCCTCATCTCAGACCCGGCGCTCAACGCGCTGGATACACAGGGGGCGGCGCGCCTGCTGGCGGCGGCCATCCATAAAATCGGCGGGGCGGACATCGTCACGTTTGGACGCCAAACGCTCGATGAAGGTTCGGGTCTCACCGCTGCGCAGACCGCGCGCCTGCTCGGCTGGCCGATGCTCGGATTGGTCGGTCATATGAAAGTTGAGGGTGGAAGCATAAGGGTTTCACGCGTCATCGAGGAAGGACGCCAGATCGTCAGCGCAAAATTGCCGGCCGTATTGAGCATCGTCCAAAGCATCGGCGAGCCGCGCTATCCGTCGTTCATGGGCATCCGCAAGGCATCCAAGGCGACCATCCCGGTCTGGTCATTGAGCGATCTGGGCGTTTCCGCTCCTACTGCCTTCGTGAGCCGCGCCGAACTCATCACGCCGCCCAGCCACGATTTCGTCTGCGAGATCATTAACGGTGAAAGCCCCGAGCAAATCGCCGAAACATTAGCCGATAAAATCCTGGCGGAGAAAGTACTATGAAAACTTTCGTTTATATTGACCACTTCAAAGGCGAAGTCCAACCGGCTTCCTGGGAGGCGCTCGGCGTTGCGAAAGGTTTTGGTTCAACCACCGCGCTCATATTCGGTTCCGGATTGGATGCGCTCGTAAAAGCCGCTTTCGAATTCGGGGCGGACGAGGTGTTCATTGCGGACGATCCTGCCCTGCTGGATTATCGTACCGAAGCCTATGCCTCGACTTTATCCATGCTCGCCTCTTCCAAGACGCCCAACTTAATCCTCCTGCCAACCACCGGGCGCACCCGCGATCTCGCTGCAATGACCGCCATGGATCTGAACACAGGCGTGCTGGTGGATTTGACCGGCTTATCCCTAAAGGATGACAAGCTGGTTGCGACCCGCCCCATCTACGAAGGCAAGTTGAGTGAGGCAGTCGTTTGCTCCGGCAAACCCGTGATAGCCACCTTGCGCTCACGCGCCTTCCCGCGTCCGGCACAGGATCAATCAAAAAGCGGAAACGCGACCAAGATCGAAGCCAAAACGGATTCACCGGTAACCGTTGAGGGTTACGAAATGGCCGAACGAGCCGTGAGCGTGGCGGATGCAAGCATCATCGTTTCCGGCGGACGCGGCGTTTCCAACAACCCATCCCTTACTCCACCGGCGGGGATGGATGACAAGCAGGCCGAAATATGGCGCGCACAGCAAGGTTATAAATTGGTCAGCGAACTGGCAAGCGTGCTGGGCGGCGCAGTCGGCGCCTCACGCGCGGCAGTGGACGGTGGATACATTCCGTATGCACATCAAGTGGGTCAAACCGGCAAAGTGGTCGCGCCTGATCTATATATCGCCTGTGGCATCTCCGGCGCAATCCAACACATCGTCGGTATTCGTTCCGCCAAAATGGTGGTTGCCATCAATAAGGATGCGGAAGCGCCGATCTTCAAGGTGGCGCGTTATGGTGTGGTGGGAGATTTGTTTATAATCCTGCCCGCCTTGACCGAGGCCTTCAAAAAGAAATTGGGGAAGTGACCCCCTTCCCGGCCTTCCCCCATTTTCTCTGAAAATAGGGGAAGGTGTTCGATGGATAGGGGCAGGTAAAAATAAAAACAGTGACGCTTTTCAGCGTCACTGTTCGTTTATCGAGTTGAAAGTTTATTGCGCAATCAAGGTCACATTGGCGGCCTGCAAACCCTTCGGCCCTTCCTCAATGGAGAACTCCACTTTCTGCTCAGGCTCGAGCTTCCGATAACCTTCCATCTGCAATGCTGTGAAGTGGACGAAAACGTCCTCCCCACCTTCGCGGCCGATGAAACCATACCCCTTGGTGGCATTGAACCACTTGACGGTGCCTGTATAACGTTCTGACATCTTACTTTACTCCTGCTGAAAAATTTATCCCAAATACGGGACGTGGCGTCAAGATTATCATGTCCGTTAAGGAGTGTCAAGTCAGAAATTAATTTAATGCATGGCTTTACCAAAGTCAGAAAATGTTTTACAAATCTAAAAGGTCATTCAGGTCTGAGAGGTCTTACAGGTCTAAGAGGTCTTACAGGTCCAACAAGTCAAAATGTATAGAGGTTAGAGAGGATTGCTTTTGGACACTGAAGAACGCAGTGCAGGCAAACACCTCGCAATGACATCATACAAAGAGGAGATTGCCACGTCGGGAAGAACACCCTCCTCGCAATGACATGGTGGTTAGAGGGGATTGCTTCACGGAGAGCGCACAGGATGGCATAGCAGAGGAAGAAGGGAACAGGGGGATTGCTTCGGCAAAAACATTCGCAATGATATGCCAAGCGATAAACAGACGTATAATTCGGAGGGAGGTTTTATGTCCGCCGAAGTCTCAACATTGACGCGCCTGATCGATAACGAAGTCATCCAAGCCATGGGCCTGCCGTTGGACGGCTGGCTGAGCGGGCGAATCCACCCCATTCTTTCGCGCGCCACGCGCCGGTTCTCAGAGATGTTCGTTGAAGTGGACCACATCATTGCGACGCAGGGATTGCCATCCGGTGCGCAGTGGCTGTTATTGAATTTGGTAAAGGGATTCGAAACGCGAGGTGCGGAACACATTCCCGAAGCTGGGCCTTTGATCATAGCAAGCAACCACCCAGGAACCGTCGACTCGGTCACACTGGCGGCGGTATCCAGGCGCGGTGACTTGAAAATCATCGCGGGCGCAATCCCCTTCCTGCAAAACCTGCCAAACGTCAGCCGGCACTTGATCTTCACGTCGTATGAGGATACACACAATCGCATGGTCGTGGTGCGGGAAGCGATCCGGCATCTTCGTTCAGGCGGTGCGCTCCTGCTCTTCGCAGACGGGAACATTGACCCCGATCCTTCGTTCATGCCGCACGCCGAGGAAGCACTGCACCGCTGGTCGCGCAGCATCGAGATTTTCCTGCACAACGTGCCGCAAACCCAGGTGATCACCAGCATCGTCAGCCACGTGATCGACCCGCGCTATATGCGTCATCCAATCACCTGGCTGAGGCGGGCGCGCCAGGACCGGCAAAGACTGGCGATGATGATCCAGGTCATCCAGCAAATGCTCGGCAAACAACTCGAACTCGTACCGCGCGTTTCGTTCGGGGATTTGCTCAATTTACAAGCCTTTAAAAGCAGCGATGAAGCCTTACAGATCATTATTGAGTCCGCGAGAGGATTATTACAGGCACATCTCGAATGGCAAACCTAAAACCCGAACTTCGAATCTTCGATCATCTCGAAGCGCTTAGTCTCGCCGCGGCTGAATTATTCATTGAAACTTCGGTACAAGCCGCAGCACAGCGCGGGCGATTTCTGGCCGCCTTGAGCGGCGGCAACACGCCCACAGAACTATATCAATTGCTGGCCCAGACACCCTTCCGTGAACGGATCGACTGGCAAAGGCTCCATGCATTCTGGGGCGACGAACGCTGCGTGCCGATCGAAGACCTGGAAAATAACTACCGGCAGGCGTACGAGGTACTGCTGGGACGCGTGCCCATTCCACCGGAAAACGTACACCGAGTCCGATCAGAACTCGAGCCGGGGGCGGCGGCTGAGGATTACGCGAGGGCACTCAAGGACTTCGCAACCCCTCCGCTCGATTGGCCGCGCTTCGATTTGGCCTTGCTTGGCATGGGCAACGATGGGCATACGGCCTCGCTCTTCCCCGGTTCAGAGGTGACAGCATCCACGCCGGTCCTGGCGGTCACGGCCCAATATGAGGATCGCCCTGTAAATCGCGTAACGCTGACACCGTTGGTGTTCAACGCCGCGCGCCGAATCCTGTTTCTTGTCAGCGGGGAAAGTAAGTCCGAGACTCTTGCAAACGTCTTGTACGGCGAATTTAGACCGGAGAAACTACCCGCACAACGCATCCGCCCAACAAATGGAGAATTGATTTGGATGGTGGAGCGGGACGCGGCAAGCAAACTTACCCTCACCCCCTCTCCCAAAGGGAGAGGGGAGTAAAGGAAAAAGAAGATGGAACTGGCAATGATCGGATTAGGCAAGATGGGCTTGAACATGGCTACCAGACTCGTACGCGGAGGCCAGCGCGTGATCGGCTTCGATCCCAGCGAGGAGGCCATTCAAGCAGCGACCCAAAACGGTGCGGAAGGCGCACGTTCCCTGGAAGAAGTTGTTAAATTATTGAAACCGCCGAGGGTGATCTGGCTGATGATCCCTGCCGGTCCAATCACAGACGACACCGTCCAGAAGTTGGCAGGTCTGCTCACAAAAGGCGATGTGGTCATTGATGGCGGCAATTCCAATTACAAAGATTCAATGCGCCACGCGGTATTATTGGAATCCAGGGAAATCGAATTCCTTGATAGCGGCACCAGCGGGGGCATCTGGGGTCTCCAAGAGGGATATAGTTTGATGATCGGCGGCAAGGCCGAGGTGGTGGAAAAGATGCGTCCGATTTTTCAGACGCTGGCTCCTGCGGCAGACAAAGGCTGGGGCCATGTGGGACCCCATGGCGCGGGACATTTCGTCAAGATGATACACAATGGGATCGAATATGGCATGATGCAGGCTTTCGCAGAGGGATTCAATATCATGAAAGCCAAGAAAGAGTTTAACTTGAACCTTGAGGAAATTGCCGAAATCTGGAGATACGGAAGCGTGGTGCGCTCATGGTTACTTGACTTGACCGCGCGCGCCTTGAAAGACGACCCGACCCTTTCCGACATTAAGCCGTGGGTGGAAGATTCGGGCGAAGGCCGGTGGACGGTGGCCGAGGCGATGGATCAGGATGTGCCTGCGCCAATCATCACGCTGGCTTTGCAAATGCGTTTCGCCAGCCGCGACGATGAAAATTTCTCTGCGCGCTTGTTAGCCGCCATGCGAAATCAATTCGGCGGACATGCGGTAAAGAAGGAAATCTAGTTCACCACAGAGTACACGAGCGCTTTGCGTGCTTCGCGAAGAGCACGGAGAAGCATAAGTAGTTTTGTGTGCTCCGAGTCGTCTATGGCCAAGGATGTCTCTTATGAATAACGATCTTCCCGTTTCCATCATTATTTTCGGCGCATCGGGTGACCTGACCCAGCGCAAACTTGTGCCTTCGCTATTTAATTCGTTCATCAAAGGACGAATGCCTGGGAAATTTCGTATCGTCGGATACGGAAACACAGCCTTTACAGATGAACAGTTCCACGCACACCTCGGCGAGGCGATGAAACAATTTGCATCCTTTGAATTCCGTGAAGAAGAATGGAATACCTTTGCGCCCAATCTCACCTACCAGCAAGGCCGCTACACCGACCTGGCCGATTTCAAAAGACTGAGCGATACCATTGGCAAATGGGAAAGCGGTTCAGGCAATCGTCTCTATTACATGGCAACGCCGCCGGGAATATTTCCAAACATCATCGATCTGCTGGGTCTGACCGGACAACTTCAAGAGGACGGCGGCTGGCGGCGTGTGGTCATCGAGAAACCGTTCGGTGTAGACCTGGCTTCGGCGCGGAGCCTGAACCTTCAAATACACAAGGCGCTGAACGAGAATCAAATCTATCGCATCGACCATTATCTTGGCAAGGAGACCGTTCAAAACATACTGGTCGCACGCTTCGCGAATACGATCTTCGAGCCTTTATGGAATCGCAATTATATCGACCACGTCGAGATCACCGTTGCCGAACAAGTCGGCGTGGAACACCGCGCCGGATATTACGACAAGGTCGGCGTTTTGCGTGACATGTTCCAGAATCATTTATTACAACTGGTTACACTGGTCGCGATGGAGCCGCCGGCTTCATTTGAGTCCAACGCCCTGCGCAACGAAAAAGTCAAAGTATTAAACTCCATTCAACCGCTGAAAAGCGAGACCGTGGCGCTCAACACGGTGTGCTCGCAATACAAGGGGTATCGCGAGGAAGAAGGGGTCAAATCTGATTCCACGACCGCCACCTATGCCGCGCTCCGCCTGCAGATCGATAACTGGCGCTGGCAGGGTGTGCCATTCTATCTGCGATCGGGGAAACGCCTGGCGGAAAAAATCTCAGAGATCATCATCGAGTTCAAGGAACCGCCGCATCTGCTTTTCCCCAACGCGCGCGGCGGGATGACAGCGAACATGCTGGCATTATATCTTCAGCCCGATGAAGGCATCCATTGGCGCTTCGAAGCCAAGGTTCCGGATACAGCCGCGGACATGCGCTCGGTGGACATGGAATTTCATTATGCCGATTCATTCGGAAAAACCTCGATCCCCGAATCCTACGAACGCCTCCTGCTGGATGCTTTAACAGGCGACGCATCCCTGTTCACCCGCGCCGATGAAGCGGAAACCGCCTGGGGTTTGATCGATCCGATCCTGGAATATTGGGATGCGCAAAACACGCCTCTTTCCACGTATGAACTTGGTTCATGGGGTCCAGCCGAGGCCGATGAAATGATCGCCCGCGATGGCCGCGCCTGGTCGCGCTGGCAACAGCATTGAAATCGCCACAGGCAAGTTATAAAGTGAGAAGGTTGAAAGGTTGAAAGGTTGGAAAGTGAGAAAGTTGAAAGGTTGAAAAGTTAAAAAGTTAGAAGGTTGAAAGGTTAAAAGGTTGAAAAATTGAAAGGTTAGAAGGTTGGAAAGTTCGCCGTGGTTATAAACCCGACGGGATAGATCCATGCCTCAGTTCATGAAAGTCGGATGAATCCGACTCCGTGAGATAGGGGGCGCCCAAAGTTCGTAAACGCTTTCGAGAGAACGACTGAAGTCGTTACTACAAGGCGTACTCAAAAGAACTCATGCACGATTTCAGAAATCTTCAAGATATCTGCATAAGATCGGTTAATAACCCCGATAACCCTGCTCAACCTTTTCGATGGCATCCAGCCAGCGAGGCAGTTGATCGAACAATTTTCTCATGATCTGGCCAGTTCGTTGGAGGAACAATTCATAATCTCCGTACGCCTCTCCTCCGCTGTCACCCACCAAATCGGTCACTCCGCGCAAGATCAAAGTTCGGACGCCGTTTCTCTTCGCAACCCAAGCGATCGCGCCGGACTCCCAATCGGCGGCCACGGCTTGATATTTTTGAACCAGCATCGGAATATCCTGCGCCAAAATATCGCGGTCGCCGGAAACCAACAAACCGCGCAGAACAGGAAAAGGAAGGACGCGCGGCAACCACGATAAATCCACAGTAGTGGTGTAAAAAGCAATTTCTTCCGAGCCGTCGGTCATCTGTTCAAAGATGTCATAAATGATCGTTTTCTCGACCAGGATGATCGTTTCCCGCTTGATGCGCCCCTCGAAGCCGCCGCAGGTCCCAAGATTGACAAGCAAATCCGGCTTGAATTGATCCATTACATATTGCGCCGTTGCCGCCGCTGAAATCTTTCCCCAGCCGCCGTGAAAGAGTGTCAAGTGCCGGGTGTCAAGTGTCAAGTTGGTAAATTCACCGTAAGGCGAGTTTTGATAATTTTCAGCGGGAAAAAGCTTTTTGACGGCCTCCCATTCGCCATCGGCAGAGACAATAATCACCGGTTTCATTTTATCTTCCGCAAGTCGGCATTCAGATCACGCAAGCCGTGGAGGTAATCGAGCAGCAACTGCAAAGCCGCGTCCGCAGAGGAGGCTTTATTTTGAAGCCGGTTTCCTTCGAAGCAAAAGAGACGCGCCCATTCCCCCTCCCCGCTGGAAAGCCCGAACCAGGTTGTCCCAACCGGCTTATCCCGCAGACCACCACCGGGCCCGGCGATCCCGCTGACCGACACGGCGACATCCGCTTGAAGCGCCTGGCGCGCGCCGCGTGCCATTTCCAGGACGGTTTCGCGTGAGACGGCCCCATGGTTATGCAATGTATCCCATGAAACACCTAGCAAAGCAACCTTGGCTTCATAGGCGTAGGCGACAACCCCACCCAGGAAGTAGTCGGATGATCCGGGCACATCGGTGATGCGGCTGGCGATCAGGCCGCCTGTGCAGGATTCGGCGGTTGCCAGTTTAAGTTTGCGCGCTCGAAGAAGATCGCCAATTTGCATTTCAAGTGAATCAGTCAATGGTTCCTCCAGAACGGTTCAGTCATTATAACCGCCATCAACTGCGCTCAATTCAGGTTAAATCAGAACCTCCTGCAAATGCAGGAGGTCATCAAAAGTGGGAATAGCAATACTTTATGGCGCGAGACTTTGGTTGACCGAGCTGAATACATTACCAATCACCGGGCCCAATATCATCAGAACGGCAATCACACATATAGAACAGATAATAAGCGCGCCAGGAACTATCAACACAGAACCGACCGCGGCGCCCCAACCAAAATTATTAACCGCCTTAACAGCCATAATCTCCAAAACTATGTTGTAGATGGCAGCCGCAAACACAAGGATACCCACACAAACTCCAAGGTACGGAACAAGATAAAATGGGGTGAAAATGCTAAGCACAAGGGATACTGGTACGTAGATCGCGGCTATAGGATAGGTTAGCTTGGTAAATGAACCAGTACCGCGAAATAGTCTGGCCATCGCCTGAAAGATCGCGACCAAAATTATGAAAGCTATGACGGCAACAATACCATAAACAGGCGTAAGGCAAACACTAAGCGCAATTGATCCAAAACCGGTACTAGTTCCGCCCACTCCGGCGGCTCCCAAGCCTGGAATTTGAGCGTGAAAACCAACCAGGCTTAAGATGGCTTGCAGAATGGCCTGAATCAATGCAGAAACTGTTCCTGCTATGAATACCCAAAGAGCTGCAGTACCGAAAGATGCACTTGGCGAATCTGCTATCTGAGCGAAGGTTTGTTCGTTAGGTTTGGAAACAGCGGTGATCCACGTTGAAAACCATGAACTTATACCTCCTGATCCCCCTGATGGGGTTGGAGCATTGGAAACGGGCATATTCATGTTCATACGATTCTCCTTTGAATAGTTTCACTTTTTATACCATAAATGATGATCCGATTCAATAGCCCAAAACACCTATCCGCCCTAACAGATACGGACACATGAAAGTTCAGCGCAGGAATATTTCCCTGTGCTACAATTATCTGCGTGGAAATTTCCGAACAACTCCAGGGAATCCTGGCTACCCTGCCCACCAAGCCGGGCTGTTATATCTACCGGAATGCGGCAGGCGATGTAATTTACGTGGGGAAAGCCATCAACCTGCGCAACCGTGTGCGGTCTTATTTCCACGCCGATGCCAGCCACGATGCAAAGACACGCCGCCTGGTGCGCGAGATCGGCAACATCGAGTGGATCCTGGTTGGGTCGGAGCTGGAAGCGCTGATCCTCGAGATGAACCTCATCAAGAAACACCGGCCAAAATTCAACATCCGTCTCAAGGACGACAAGCGTTATCCGTATATCAAAGTTCACTGGGCGGACCCCTTCCCGAAAGTCACCGTGACGCGGCAGATGACGGAAGACGGCTCGCGCTATTTCGGCCCGTATACCTCGGCCTGGGCAGTCTATCAAACCCTGGACGTGCTGCGCCGCATC
>PMLN01000286.1 GCA_003158885.1 Anaerolineae bacterium | reverse complement strand
CATGGTTTTCTCAAGAACCAATTTTCAGACCAGGAATCTGGTGGAGGCCATGAAACTCGCGGATTTCCTTCATGATATGCGCCAGCGCATCACGAAATTTGAGATACATCAAGCTTTCTTGAGAAAACCGTAATTCAAAAGTTAAGATGCAAATCCAACGATTCATGGATTTCTCGCGCATCGAAATCCGATATAGATATTTGCATTCGATGGATTGTTCCAACTGCGGCGGGCGGAACGCAATGAGCCCTCACCCTAGCCCTCTCCCAAAAACGGGAGAGGGTATATAGTGCTATTCAGGAAGCCAGAGTACGCGCAAATCTTCTACCGTTTCAAACTCAGGATCGCCTGTAACAAGAGTACCTTTGAGTTCCTCGGTCAGTGCCACAGCAAATGAGTCGGCATATGATATGGCATGGCTGGCTTTGATCCACGCGGAGGCAAAAATCCGCTCTTCGCTGGCTTCATAAAAAGTAATGGGCAAGTCATGCAAATCCTTTAGAATGGATTCAGCAACTTTTCGTCCGCGATTACGCACAGTCAAATAAACAATTTCGCCCGCATTGATAAGGCTCATCGCAAGTTCGACCTTACCTTCGCGAGCGTTATTTAACAATCCAAGCACGCGTTCACCGCCAACCTCTGCTTGAAAATATGCAAGGATGGCAAAGCTATCCAGCACAAGGACAGGCCTATTTTCCGCCATGCCATCTCTTGATCTTTGTTTCTTCGCGAGCAAGATCAGCCGCACGTTCAGACAGCAGAACCTTGGTCAACGAAGGTTTGCCTGCATACTTTCCGTAAGTGGATTGGATGAACTTTGCCGTTGTGCGTCGTTCACGCCGCACAACGATCAACTTTCGGACCTGCCGATAAGTCTCAGGCGATAACTCGATGATCTCGCCTTTTGGAGTAATGAGACGGGCGGGAAGAGACATACAAAACTCCTTTTCTACAATGTCTATATTTTACACCGTTGTATAAGGAAGATGGCAATCATCTCCAAATTATGAAGTCTTCAACCTTGAGTCAACTTCTGCTTTCTACGGATTCCTCGCACACCGAAATCCGATATAGATATTGGCATTCGATGGATTGTTCCAACTGCGGCGATGGTAGGAATTGGAAATCACATCTATTTGTTTTTACTAAATCGCTGAATGCGCGCTTCTATGTCACTTAGGATATTTTGCAGTTCGCTCATATCGTTCTCGTTCAAATGCTTTTTCAATTCTGCCATGAGCGGCTCGCGTTTTGGTTGATATGCGTTCAGCAAAGTTGCAACATCGTTTTCATAAATTCCTACGCGCTCAAAACTTCCCTGGCGATACAGCGAAGGCAGGGCAAATAATTTCAACAGCAGCAGCCCCTCCACTGTGGCGCATTTGATTTTGCGATCCATGAATTGTTTCTGTGTGCTGTATTTCTTCGCTACCTTATCGAATAAAGGATTCCTGGTCAAGAGCATATCAATTTGCAGCTCACCAAATTGTCCGCGTGCGAAATACATATCCTGATTTGTAATTTTGATCTCAGGCAGTTTGGCCAGGGAAGTCAACGCCATGATCAGGTCAATATCCTGCGTGTTGCGGCCTTCCACATAGGTCAGCAATGCGATACCGCCGACCAGCACGTAATCTACTTTGCGGGAGTCGAGCAAATTAAACAACTGCTCGACCTGAGCCAGAAGGGAATCTGCATTCATAAGGACCTCAGGAGGGTTCTTGAAATTGAGCGCAACCGCGTTGCGTACCACGCCGCCAATTTGCGACACGCTGTGAATCGTCATGGCTTAAGTATACACCGCCGAGACTTTCACTTAATCATTATGCCTGCGTCTTCGTACCACCCAGAAAGCAAGCGCCAGCGGAGCCAATGCCGCAGATCCGCAGAAGGGCGAGGCAGGTTTGGGTGAAGGGGCGGGGGCAGATGTAGGAGCAGATGTGGGAACAAGCTGGCTTGAAGGCGGCAGAGTTTGCTGTGGTCCCGGCGTGACCGTGGTCGGGACCGTAGGAAGCGGTGTCGGCGTCTGGGTCAGCCAGATAAAATCGTAGCCGGTTCCACTCTGGGACATCGAGTTCGGGAACATGCCGGAAATTTCCTGTGCGATGTTCTGTACCTTTGTATCATTCGGCGCCAGTTGAAGAGCCGTTTGGATTTCCTGGAAGGCACGATACGTATCCGCGGTCGGACCGTTTCCCCAAAAATCCCAGTACGAACGGTTGGCCAGCAACTCCGCAAAGCCGGCATGCCATTCGGCATCGTTGGGCAATAAGGTCAGACATTTCTCGTACGCATCCACACTGGCCTGGTAAAGTTCTTGGCCGCCTGCGTCCGTGCGGTAGCCCTTGTTCAGGAAAAAGATCGCTTTGTAGGCTTTGCCTAGCTGGCCCCACGACTCGCCGTCGTTTGGATTGCTGGAGACATTCGCGCGAGCCTTGAGCACAGTCTGCCACGCGTATGGAGCGACCAGGGCAAACTCCAGGTTGTCAACCACTCCATCCGGCCCGGGTTCGAAGTTCTCGAAATGCCAGTGCATTTCGTTCCCCTGAGTTGAGCCATCCGATGTAGTCTCCGCCCAGCCGATCTGAGTATTCAAAACAACATTCTGCGAATTTGCGGGGTATGGCAGACGAAGGGTGATATCCGCACTTCCAATCGTATCCTTCCAACCCGCGCCGGTTTCAAGGATGTAGTAATAAGAGGCATAAGGCAGAGTCGGATAGCCAGAACCTTGGAGGTTATAGGCCACCTCAACGGCCACATCCTGGCCTGCCGGAAAGGTAATATCAAATTCGGCCCAGGGCGTAGTGCCCAGAGTCGGGTAGCGGACATCGGGATAATTAACGCGGCGATAGGAGACCTGCTTTCCATTGACCATTATCACGATATCAGTGATCTCAGGGAATTTTCCAAAGCCATTATTGGAGGAAATGGGGAAGCGGGCTGCCATGCTCTCATCTTGTGAACCCAAATTGCGCATGGTGAAATCTGCCGTGACAGCGGCGCTCCCGAGACTATTGGGCGTGGTATCGTTGTTCACATCAATGAGCACGGTCTCAGCCATCATCCGCACCTGAGTAGTGCTCGTGCCCGGTTGCAGGTTGGAGCCGGGCGGATTGGCTGGAGGCGCCACATCCGCCCGGGCAGCGGACGGGAACGCAAACAGGGTTAACAACAATAGAAAGACCAGAATCCGTTTCATATCATTCTCCTGGTTGATCCCTGGGATGGAACAACCTTGCTTGTGCTTTTATTAGACTTTATCGGTAATAAGGATTGTAGTTTTGCACAGGTTTTCGCAGATTTTTCTCTTGAAAATTCTAATCTGCGTAATCGGCGAAATCTGTGGATTATTTCCGATAATGTCTATTATATATCAACCTCGATGAAATGGATGAAGGGCGGATCGAAAAGTCGAATGATGCGCGTTGAAAGGTTCAGGAACGATTCATTTCATCCAGCAGGTTTACTAACTTTTCCCCAATCGCTTCACGGCTGAAATTTTCCTCCAAATACTTTCGCCCTTGTAATCCCATCCGGCGGCTGTTCTGCGGATCGTTTGCCAACTGACAGATCGCGTCTGCCATCGCAGACGGATCCCCCGGCGCGGCGAACAAGCCGCACTGCGCGGCATCCACGACTGCACGGATCACACCGTCAATGGCAAGAACGATGGGACGTCCCGCCGCCATGTAATCGAAAACCTTATTCGGATAAGTGGTCTTGTAGGCCTCAAGCGGCTTGAGAATCGCGATACACGCTTCCGCCGCGGCGAGCGCCTGGGACATTTCCGATTTCGGTACGGATGGAATAAAGCTTACGTTCGATAACTGCATTTGTTCGGCGCGCGCTTGCAAGGCCGCTTTCTCTTTGCCATCGCCGAGCAAGACGATCTGGATTTTCTTTTCATTTGCCAGCAGCTTTGCCGCCTCGAGTACCACATCCAGATCGTTTGACATCCCATGCGCGCCTGCGTACAGCGCGACGAATTTATCTTCAAGATGATGGGCGCGGCGAAAATCTGCGCCAACGCTGGACGGGTCAAACATGGATGGATCGGCGCCGTTGGGGATCAGTTCCACCCGCACGGCGCTCCGGGAGACGGTTTCAACGTGCGCAATGAATCCCGGGCTGTTGACCATCACCCGGTCGGCGCGGCGATAGAGGAATCGCTCCAGCCATTCCGACATGCGAATCAGAAGCGGGTTCTTCAGCACACCGACGGCGATGGCGAACTTCGGCCACAAGTCGCGCACTTCAAACAGGAACTTCGCACCTTTGAGGCGTGCCAATAACCAGGCCGTGGCACCTTGAAAGATGGGAGGCGAGGTGCCCCAGACGAGATCAACATCCTTTACGCCCAGCCCGATCCAAAACGAGGAAATCATGAATGAGAAGAATGAGATGAGGCGATGGAAGAAGGATTTGTGGTGGGCGGCATAGGCGCGGGCGCGAAGAATATGTATACCCCCCTCTTGCTCTCCCCCCAAATTCCCTGAATTTGGGGGGAGCCGGAGGGGGGTCCCTGTAATAAAACTTATCGAACTGGCGATCACTGTCACCTTATGCCCACGCGCGGCCAGCAGACGCGCAAATTCGTAATGGCGCGTCCCGCCGGGTTCGTCGAGCGAAGCGAAGGCTTGATGGATGATGAGGATGTGCATAAACAAGTCTAAAAAGTCTAACAAGTCTTACAGGTCGAAGAGGTCTGAGAGGTCATTTGGGAAAGAGGAATTCGCTGGTGAACGTGGTGACTTTCGAGGAGGTCACTTCAAGCGCCAATGATAACGCAGGAACTTTTTGTCCGTAAGTCAGTGATACCCAGCCTTCATACGGTTTTACATCCCGTTGGCCATACACCAATTCGCCGGCGCGGACAAGCGAGACTTGATATTCGGAATTCGATATATGGGAATCAGATCGCACATTCAGGGTGATCCACCCATATTTTGACTTAACCCGAATCCTGATTCCCGCCTCTCTCTCCTGCATTTCCCATTCCCCGTCCAACAATAACCAGTGCAAGCGGAAGATATGCCTTCCGGGTTTTTTAAAGAGGAGCTTATCCTCCACCTGCCAGCGTTCATCCGTGAAGACCGTTGCCAGGCGTTCGTGGCGGATGCCCAATTTCCGATATCCGGTGTGATAGGCAAGGAACCGACCGAGAACGTTTTCATCCGCCACCAATATATTTTCTGAATAGGCCGGGAACCAATCGAGCACCAGGAAGCGCCCGCCGCGCGTCATCTGGTCGCGGCCATCCACGGTGATCGTATTGTGAACGCGGGTCAGGGCCAGCGGGCGATCCCAGGGCGGCTCACCATTATAAAGATAGGTGCCTGCATCCTGCGCGAGGTTAAGCCCGCGCCACCATAGATCAAAATGCAGTTGATCCATGTGCGTGTGCCTGCTCTTGAATGTGGAAGTGCGCAGATAGGCCCACGAATCCCTGCCTCGCAAGTTGTCGGTCAAATACGCATCGGAGTCACTGGTATGCGTGGAGGCCGGCAGACCCAGCCACAACGACATCTCATCCCAA
>PMLN01000303.1 GCA_003158885.1 Anaerolineae bacterium | reverse complement strand
TCTTCAGGGTCAAGGGTTGAGGGTAGCGCGCTTGGCGGTTCATCACTTTTCCCTGAATTTCTTCTTGCCCCATCCGTGCCAATCCGTTAAATCCGTGTCATCCGTGTTCTATAACTTAAAACGCCGAATCGATCAGCGTGTGGATCAACGATAGCGGCAGCACATTGCGCGTCCGCATATATGCGTAACCCATGGCAAAGCCGACCGTCATCTGATAAGTGAACGCGGTCAGTAACGCATCCGGCCAGTGACTGAAACTCCCCGCCAGGTCGATCGGCACATGCGATAACCCAAAAATGAAGGAAGCCAGCCATACTGCCCACAGCGGACGGCCCAGCACCGCCTCCAGCCGCGTTTGGATAAAGGCCCGGAATATAAATTCCTCCGGCAATCCCGCGCCGAAGAAAAAACATGCCGAAGAGATTGCGAGCGCCTCAGGTGTGTGCCTTGTCAAGCCAAACCCGATCAGAGCCAGGATGGGCAGCAGCGCCGCCAGCCAGGAAAACTTATCCCAATTAAATCCCATCTGGCTCAGGGAATACTTCAAGATCAACAGCAGCATGACCGGCAGCAGGAACATTTCGATCATCTTCGGCAGCGGTGTCTCTGCGATCGGGCCGCAGCTGTTGCTCAAGCCAAAGATCGGGATCGTGTACCAATGCCAGTATTCCCCGATGCGATAAATGATCCAGACCGCCGCCAGCGCCAGCGCCATCAAAAGCTCGAGGCGCGGCCTGCGCACCTCGGCGGGCTTCGGCGGACGCTGATGGCCGATCAGCCAATAAAAGGCGATGAAGCCGAAGATCCAAGTCAGGGGCTGGAGCGAATTCACATCCCTTCGGTAAATCCATAGAACCAGCCACGGCAATAAGGTCAGGCCGGTGATGGCCAGAGCCTCGCGGTCATGGATGAAGTTGGACGGCAGTGCGCGTACAGCGTGCCAGGTGGTTTTCAAAAAAGCGATCATATCCAGGAATGTGCAAGTCTAGCATCCGCCTGCCGGATTGTCAAATTTCTAGTCAGGGCAGCACTCGCCCTTCATAATGTTCTCCATTTATCTCTCCGTGCCCATCCGTTGAATCCGTGTCCTCCGCGTTCTAAAAGCGTCTTCAAGAACGCCTTGTCTCGAAGGTATCTGCAACAACATCACCTCGCTCCTAAAATCAAGGATCTTTTTCCCTTCGTGTCCTTCGCGGAGCACGCAAAGCGTGAGTGGACTTCGTGTTTAAGCTTTTTTCTTCATCCTTGCCAATCCGTGTCGTCCGTGTTCCAAAAGTGTATGGCTGGAGTGATGGTGTTTGGGTAGGGCTGGGTTCCTCTTTCAGACTTTTCCTTGACTCTGATTCCCAAAGGTGGTATATTCTGTCGGCTTCGCTGCGGGGTAGAGCAGTGGCAGCTCNNCTCATAACCCGGAGGTCGCAGGTTCGAGTCCTGCCCCCGCTACCTAATAAAAAAGACTGCGTCAGCAGTCTTTTTTATTTATATACACATATGGAAAATATCCCAGTTGCCTGCCCTCGTTCTTCGGTACCTATTCTTCTTAAAATTTCTTTTTTCTTTTCACGTTTTTCTTCTCACTTCTCACTTCTCACTTTTTTCTTTTTACTTCTCCCTTTTTTCTTTCCCCTTTTCCCTTCTTCCCTTTCTCTTTACCTCCCCCTACCACCTCGTATCTTCCGTTGTGCTGACCCCCGCCGATTTGCCGACCTGCTTATACATCGTCACGTTTGTGAAAGGTTCCCCCAATATCCCATCATGGATCGCCCACGAACGCAGTCGAATGCTGTTGATCGCGCTCTGCGCACGGAAAGAGGAGCCATCCAGTTTGTGTCTCAAATCGCCGTTCTCCGAAAATCCCTCATGGATGCGTTCCATCAGCTTGCGTCCCTGCTGGTATGCGAAACCGTAACGCTCGAAGATGACCGCATTGTGGTAATACAACGGCTCGACAAAATATATCTCGTGGCTGAGGCCTTCGACGAAATTTTCAAAACCAATCACAGCCGCCTTCAACATTCGCAGGCCGCGTCGTACCTGCCCCGGAGCGAGTCCCGCTTCGAGCGCCGCTCTCTCCGCCTCCAGGTTTCGCCTCAGCGTACCGAATTGGGTGGCGCTTCCATCCGGCATTTTATCCACATCGAAGCGCGGTGAAGCCGGATCGTTCAGGATATACAGCAGGATGTGGATCTGTCCGTTTACGGTATCGGTCAAATGCCCGTAAAGGATCGGATCGGGAAAATTCGGCTGGTGGAACACTGAAATTTCCACGTTGCTTGAACCGGGTGCGAATTTGAATTGAGTGAAGGACTTGAATTGCGGTGTGTCTATTCTGGGAAGCTGGAAATATTCCAGCAGTTCGCGCGGGATCAGCCCGCAATAGGTTTTGCGCTTTTCTTCTTCCGTCAGTAAATTGAGGCCTGCGATGGTGGACGGCTTCATGGTTCACTCCCGCTAGTGGGCTTCCTGTTTGGCTTCGCGCTCCGCATCGCGTTTCGCGATCGTCTCGCGCTTGTCATGCAGTTTCTTGCCGCGTGCCAGCGCAATTTCGATCTTGGCGCGGCCGTCCTTCAAATACACCCTCGTCGGAACGATCGTCATGCCCTTTAAGCGCACGCTGTTCCATAGCTCGCGGATTTCCTTTTTATGCAGGAGCAGGCGTCGTTTGCGCTTGGGATCGTGGTTGTAACGGTTGGCCTGTTCATAAGGCGCAATATGTGCCTCGACCAGGAAGGCTTCGTGTCCGTTTTCGATGTCCACATACGATTCGGCGATGCTCATCTGCCCGGCGCGAATGGATTTGATCTCGCTGCCCTTCAGCGCTAATCCCGCTTCAAACCTCTCCAACAGAAAATATTCAAAACCAGCCTTGCGGTTGGTGACCACGACTTTTACATCTTCAGACATTGATTTCATTTTAACACGTTTGCGCATTCCGGCTCGGAGCAGTAGACATGGTTTTCTCAAAGTCAGAGAACGAACCGCAAAGCCCGCCAAGACCGCAAAGCTTTCTTTGTTTCTTGGCGTACGCCTGCCCTTT
>PMLN01000027.1 GCA_003158885.1 Anaerolineae bacterium | reverse complement strand
TCCCGCCAGCGCGCCGATGATGGCTGTCACACCGCTTTCGAGTCCGGCCTGGGCGTCAACGATCTTTGCGTCGCTCGCACCGAGATAACAATGCGTGGGCAGGTCGAGCGATTTGCCGACTTGCGCATAAGCGGAATCGATCATGGCGGTCTCGACCGCGCCCATCGGGGTTGTGCCTTTGCGCATGTCGAAGATGGCCGGCGCGCCGCCCCATACGATGGGTGCACCCGGCTGCGCCAGTTGGTGGATCGTGATCCCGCTTAAACATTCTGCCGCGTGCTGTGTCACCGATCCGACCAGCGTCACCGGCGCGGCCACGCCTGCCAAGGGCATGGAGACAATTTCAGCCGGAACGTGGGCATTTGCCAGTGCGATCAAATTATCCGCGCCGAACTTGCTCCAGATCAATGGCGGCGAAGGACACACATCGAAGACGGCCTGGGGCGCAAGAGCCAGTTCTTTGCGCCCGCCGGCAAACACCGCCAGCATGTCTATCATGGCTTCCAACGTCTTGGTGGAGAACGAGCCGGTTACGATCGGTTTGATGGAATGTAACAGGACCAGATACAGGCGATAGAGATCGCCGATCTGTTTCGGCACCTCATCGCATACCACCGCCGTGGATTGTGCATCGTATTGCGGCAGCATCTCGGCGATTTTGATCAGCCGGATCAGGTCCGGTGTATGAGCCGCCCTATGTTCCAGCGTATCCGGGTCGAGCACATTTACGCCCGACGAACCCGGGTCGAATTGCACACAGTCGCCTCCGTAAGTCACGCTGCTTTCGCCATTCCGGTTGTACAGATGGAATTTTTTGGGGGTCGTTTCGAGCGCTTTACGCACCAGGAATTCCGGGATCCTTACTACCTGGGTGGTTTCATCCACATCCGCTCCGGCTTCAGCCAATAGTTTACGCGCCTGCGGCGACTGGACTTTGATTCCGGGATTCATCAGCAACTCGAAGGCTTCATCGAGTATCCGGCCGCTTAATTCTTTGGAGAGCAATTCAAGTTTAGGTTGCATGGCATTCTCCGTGGAGCAGGGAATAGATTCTTCTTATCCAACTTTTCTCTAATCCTCTATTCTCCATTCTCTATTCTCTGAATCATCCTTCCAAATTCCTTGCTTAATTTCGGATCGAGCGGCTCCGGCCGGTGTTCGGCCAGGACCTTGCGCGCTTTCGCCAAAGCCCAATCGCGGCCGTCATCCTTTTTGGATTCCCATTCGCCGTACGGGCGGCGGTCCATGAACTGCGGGATGAACAGGTCGTGCATGTGCTGGCGGGTATGTTTCTGGGCCAGGAAATGTCCCGAGGGGCCGACCGCCGCGATCGCATCCAGCGCCAGTGTTTCATCGTTGACTTCGATGCCCTGCATCATCTTTTGGATGATGGAAAAGATTTCGCAGTCCATCATCATCTCCGCATACGACCAGATGCGGCTTCCGTGCAGGAAACCCACGCCCAGCAGCATATCGGACATCACGATGCTGGCCATGAAGGTGGACAGGCTGTTCTCGACGCCTGCCTGCCAGTTGGGTTCTTTTGCGCCTGTTGCGAATGATCCCATCGAAAGCGGGATGTTATAGAAATCGGATAGCATGTTGGTGGCCGCGCCGAACAGGAAATCCTCCGGACCTCCGCCTGTGTACGAACCTGTGCGCAGGTCGGATGCGGTTTGCGCCGCGGCGTAGAAGACCGGCGCGCCGGGGTAGGCCAGTTGCAGCAGGGCGGTGGCCGCGATCACTTCCGCGTTGCCCACTGCCAGTGTGCCGGCCATGGTCGCCGGGCCGGTGGTCAGGCAGGCCGACATGGTCATGAAGCCGGTCGGGATTCCGGCTTCGGCGGCCAGCAGGGCCGCGTCGAGCGAGCCGCCGTCGTGGCCGAGCGGGGGCGCAGTGCATTGCATCAGCGAAAGCACCGGCCGCTTGCGCAGGGCTTCCTTTCCGCCGGCGATCATGGCGGCCATTTCGATGGCGGCTTTGGCTTCGATTTCGCTGTAGATGCTTTCGGTCTGGACGTGCTTGGTTGAATTTTCCCAAATGGCCTTGATCTCGTGCAGGCCGCGTGTTTGCGGCGGCGTATCCTGCGCCGAGACTGGCACCCAATGGAAAGCCACTTCCTCGGTCGCGTCGGCGATGCGTGCGATGTCAACCACATCCTGCAAGGTGGACATGCGCCTCTGTCCGGTTTGTATGTCTATGACTTCCACGCCGCAGCCGTCCGTGCCGACGAAAACGTGGTTGCCGTCCAGCGGCAGGTCCTGCTCCGGGTCACGCGCCGCCAGCGGGTAGACCGGCGGACATTTCTTCAAGGCCTCTTCGATCAATTCGCCTTTCACCTTGACGATTTTGCGTTCGCGGTCCACCTCGGCCCCGTGCGCCGCCCAAATATCCAGGGCGCGCTTGGATGGGAACTTCACGCCGACCTTTTCGATGATCCACAGCGTGGCGTCGTGGATCTTCCTGACTTCAGCCGGAGTTAAAATCTCCAGCTTCAACTTCGGGTTGGTGATGGATTTTATGTTTTTGGTCATGATGCCCTCCCGATTCTCCCGTCCCTCAACGGGAGCAGCGGATTACTCTGTATGAAATGTCATTGCGAGATCGCGAAGCACGCCGAAGGCGATGTACTTCTCGAAGCTGTCTCTTTGCGAGGAGCCGCGCTGGTTGAGCGATGCCCTGAGTTTATCGAAGGGTAGCCCGTGTACTTCGGGCGTAACGCCCTGCGCCCTTTCAGGGTCGAAACCAAGCAGCGACGTGGCAATCTCATGTTAAACAGGTGATTCTCTTTTTCTTCTCTGTGTTCTCTGTGATCTCCGTGGTGAAAATTCTGTGGTGAAAACTTCATGCCGTCTTATCTGCGCCGACAAGCTGCTTCGCCACGTTCACCGCGCCGATGGCGTCTTCCGAATAGCCGTCGGCCTTGATGGCTTTAAACCAGTCGCGCGTGATCGGCGCGCCGCCCACCATCACTTTGAAGCGGCCGCGCAGTCCTTCCTTCTCCAGCGTCTCGATCACTTCCTTTTGCTTGACCATGGTGGTGGTCAAGAGTGCGCTCATGCCGATGATGTCGGCGTTGACTTCCAGGGCTTTGCCGATGATCTTATCCGGCGAGGCATCCACCCCGAGGTCAAAGACCTCGAAGCCCGATGAACTCAGCATCGTCCCGACCAGCGTCTTGCCGATCTCGTGGATATCCCCTTCGACGGTGGCCAGCACCACCTTGCCGAGCATCTTGCGTTCCTTGCCTTGTCTCTTCAATTCGGGGTTGAGTGTTGCCACCGCGGCCTTCATGGCCTCGCCGGCCATCACCAATTCGGGCAGGAAGGCCTCGCCGCGCCCGAACGCCTCGCCCACGGTGTTAACGCCGACCACAAAACCATCCGTGATGGCTTGCAGGGGCGGNNGAATGTTTCTCCTTTGTGGGTGACGATGCGAGCGCGCTGTGCGGCGCATTCCTTCGCTTGTGACAATTATAATTTATCTGGAGCCGCGCTGATAGGATGACGATTGTCACCTCGAAAATAGCTATTTCCAGCACCCCGTAACCACCCTGTCATTGCGAGGCGTTCTTTGCCGTGGCAATCTCCTGTTCGCATAATGTAGGGGTGCTGCTCAGCTGCGCCTTCCTTCTGCACTTATTCCTCCCTCCCCAAATTCAGTGCCGTAGCGCAGCGAAGGTTCTGTATTTGGGGAGGTCGCGAAGCACGCCGGAGGCGATTGGGGGTGGGGCTGTCATCCTGCCGT
>PMLN01000228.1 GCA_003158885.1 Anaerolineae bacterium | reverse complement strand
GAATTTAGATGCGATTGCCCTGGGATACGGCCTGAGGTTCGGCATTTGCAGTAAAATGGATATGGTTTTGGCCATATCCATTTTTTATGGAGGCAACATGGAATATAGGAAGTTGGGACGAACAGGCTGGAACGTATCGGCCATTAGTTTTGGCGCTTGGGCCATCGGTGCGGATTGGGGCGCAGTCAATGATAAAGATTCGCTGGCTGCTTTGAATCGCGCGATTGATTTGGGAGTTAACTTCATTGACACCGCGGACGTTTACGGTGATGGAAGAAGCGAGCGCCTCGTCGCGCAACTAAAGCGGGATCGCCGCGAAAAGATCTACATCGCCACCAAGGCCGGCCGCCGCCTCTCTCCGCATACCGCCGACGGCTACAACCGCCGCAATCTGACGCGTTTTGTCGAGCGCAGTTTGAAGAATCTAAAGGCGGATGCCCTCGATCTTCTGCAGTTGCATTGTCCGCCGGTCGAAGTCTATTATCGCCCCGAGGTCTTCGGTATCCTTGATGATCTGGCTGCGCAGGGGAAACTGCGCAATTACGGCGTGAGCGTCGAGAAGGTTGAGGAGGCGCTCAAAGCCATCGAGTACCCGAATGTAAAGACCGTGCAGATCATCTTTAACATTTTCCGCCAGCGGCCTGCGGAATTGTTTTTTGAGCAGGCCAAAAAGCGCAAGGTCGGCATCCTCGCCCGCGTCCCCCTGGCCAGCGGATTATTGACCGGCAAGATGAAACCGAACACCCAATTTGAATCCAACGACCATCGCAAATTCAATCGTCATGGTGAATCCTTTGATCGCGGCGAGACCTTTTCCGGTGTGGATTACCGCACAGGCCTGGATGCCGTCGAGGAGCTAAAACGTCTCGTTCCATCAAGTATGACCCTCACCCAGTTTGCCTTGCGCTGGATTCTGATGTTCGATGCCGTGACCTGTGCCATCCCCGGCGCCAAGACGCCTGCGCAAGCAGAAGAGAATTTTGGAGCCTCGGATTTCCCCGGGCTTTCCAGTAAGACGATGTCAACGGTTAAAAAAATCTACGCTGAACATATTCGCGAATCGGTTCATCATAACTGGTGAGAACAATGGCTGATAAAATTTTGCGTTGGGGCTTGCTTTCGACGGCTAACATCAACCGTGCCTTGATTCCACCGTTGAAAGCCTCCAAACGGAATCGGCTGGTGGCGGTGGCTTCCCGGAGTCAGGCTTCTGCGGATAGTTACGCACATCAGTGGAAGATCCCGCGCGCCTTCGCTGGTTATGATGCGTTATTGAATAGTCGTGATGTGGATGTGATTTACAATTCGCTTCCGAACGGCCTTCACGCCGAATGGACCATCAAGGCTTTGCATGCCGGGAAACATGTTCTATGTGAAAAGCCCATGGCCGTGTCGCTCGCCGAGATGGATGCCATCCAAGACGCCGCACGGCAAACCGGGCGCGTGGTGGCCGAAGCCTTCATGTATCGCCATCATCCCCAGACCTTGAAGATCAAGCAGATGCTGGCGGACGGCTCGTTGGGCAAGCTGCAGATGATCAAAGGTTCGTTCACGTTCATGCTGGAGAGTGCAGGCGATGTGCGCCTCGATCCGGGCTTGGGCGGCGGCAGCATTTGGGATGTGGGTTGTTATCCCATCAGTTTTGCGCGCATGGTCGCCGGCGCCGAGCCGCTTGAGGTGTTTGGCTGGCAGGTCACCGGGCAGAGCGGGATTGATATGTCGTTCACCGGCCAGATGCGCTTCCCCGGCGATGTGTATGCCCAGTTCGATTGCGGTTTCGCCTCGCCTTTTCACTCCTTCATGGAAATTGTCGGCACGCAGGGTGCGCTGAACATTCCCGTTCCGTTCAAGCCCGGCAAAAAGGAAAAGATTTATTTTTCGCACGGGAATAAAACCGAGAAGCAGGAGATCAAGGGTCAGGAACTTTACATCGGCGAAGTGGAAGATATGGCGGATGCCATCCTATTGGGCCAGCCGCCGCGCATCAGCCTCGAGGATAGCCGCGGCAATGCCGCGACGATCCTGGCCTTGCTCGAATCGGCGCACAGCGGTAAACCGGTTGCTCTTTAACAAAGGGAGTACTCTATGGGTTATTCGCGGCATTCGTAAATTCGCATAATTCGCGTTAAGGGTTCCCGACTTTGGTAAAGCCATGACGAACTTTGAGCGTACCCTTAACAAAAGAAAGGTCAATGATGGCTTGCTGGTTTACCTGCCCGTGAATTCCACTCGCATCGAAACCAAAAACGTCCTTTTATAGACAAATAGCCATACACTTTTCAGTTGACCTTTTAGGCGCTTACAAGTGAACTTCNNTTCCGGCTTGTCCGGGTTAGGGAATAAAGCATCATTGGCCGACAACCTTTTTGCTTAAGGAAGCAATACGAAGCAGATCACATGAAACCCAGAACAGGGGTGTGTAGTGTCAGAACCTATGAGACAGTTTAGGGCAAAAAGCTAAGGTGGGATTTCCGGCCAAAAGCTGGTTAAGTCATTGTTCCTCTGCTGGAAGAGGGCAAATGACCCTAATTTGCCTGGTCAGCAGTTCTACGATGAGGCTGCGGCCATCAGTGGATATAATCTCACCATCCGTCTGAGCAGGCAGTGGCCCGTCCAGGGCTTCGATTTTAATCACCGCGGCCTTGCCGGTTCTAATGTTCTTTTGCGATGCCTGGGTTCCGTGCATGAAGTGGGGCACCAGACGCATGATCTGTAATGGACTCATCTGCTCAGCGATGCACAGGTCAAGCAGGCCGTCATCTGGCTTGGAATCGGGTGCCATGATGAAACCTGCCCCTAACCGGCGTCCATTCATCATGGAAATCATAAGCGAGCGTTGTTTAATGATTTCGCCGCCGTACTCGATGGTGGCCAACGGCGCATGGTTATATAGAAATATCGTTTTTAAAATGGCAATTAAAAAACTCAAAAAACCGCCCCAGCGGGGAAGTTTGGCTACCTCGATGGTGGCAACGGCATCAAAGCCCACACCGACGCAATTAATAAAGTAACGCCCTTCTGGATGGATTCCGCCCGTCACCCGGCCAACATCCAGCAGCCGGCTCTGACCGAGTTTCAGAAGCTTGCAGGCTGGATCGATATCCTCCGGAATGCCAATTGACCCTGCAAAATCGTTTCCTCGGCCCGCGCATAGAACCCCGAATGTTGGCAGGTGACCACCGCTTAGCTTGGAACGCATCAACCCGTTTACCACTTCGTTCACCGTTCCATCTCCACCCGCCGCCACAATCAGTTCTACGCCGTCCCGAATTGCCTGGCCGGTTAGCTCGACAGCATGTCCTGGGTAACCGGTACAAACCAGGTCATAATCCAGGGCATGTCTGGTTAAGGCGGCTTCAATGGAGGGTAAAAGCCGGGCGCCGTTGCCGTGGCCGGCCGCGGGATTCAAGATGACCCTGATTGATTTCATAATAGTACAGTGTATCCCTTCATTAATTATTGGAGAAGTCAGAACATTCTGGATATAACAGTAGTTTCATTAGTAATGATGTTGTTTTCCGGATTGGGGTGATTATACTGCGGCAATTTGCAAATTGTGTAAATGCCTTTCTTGCAAAATCGACTTTTATGAACTGAGGCAGGGATTTATCTCGCTGGGTCTCATTGCCAAAACGAACCTTCCAACCTTCAAACTTTCTAACCTTATAACCTTCCAACCTTATAATTTTCCTCAATTGACTTTCTTTCATTCTTCGTCTAAACTCTATTCATGTTAGCGCGTGTCTTTTCCTGTGCGGTCATCGGTCTCGAGGGCGTCATCGTCGAAGTGGAAGTGGACACCACCAACGGCCTGCCCGGCACCGACATTGTCGGTCTGCCGGATAAAGCCGTGCAGGAGAGTCGTTCGCGCGTTCAGTCCGCAGTCAAGAACGCCCGCCTTCGTTATCCGCGCGAGCGCATTGTGGTCAACCTCGCCCCCGCTTCCGTTCGCAAGGAAGGCCCCACCTACGATCTGCCCATCGCCGTTGGAGTGGTTCTGATGCAAAGCCTCATTCCGCCGAACTGCCTCGATGATGCCATCGTCATCGGTGAATTATCCCTCGAGGGCACGGTGCGGCACTCGCGCGGCATTTTGCCCATGGCCGCGGCTGTGCGTCAAAACGGCTTCAAACGCATCTTTGTTCCCGCTTCNNTTCCCTGCACGATCTTTATCTGCATCTCACGGATCAGCAAATTATTAAACCGCAGCCGCATGTCGAAGCGGAATCCGTCCCCGGTTTTGCCTCGACCGATTTCCGCGAGATCAAGGGTCAGGAACATGTCAAGCGTGCCCTCGAAGTCGCCGCGGCCGGCGGGCATAACGTCTTGATGGTTGGGCCGCCCGGCGCGGGCAAGACCCTGTTAGCGCGCGCCATGCCGGGGATTTTGCCGGACTTATCGCTCGAGGAATCCCTGGAAGTCACCCGTATTTACTCGGTGGCGGATGCCCTCCCGCCCGAGATGATGGTTCGCACGCGTCCCTTCCGTTCGCCGCATCACACCATCAGCCACGCCGGCTTGGTGGGGGGCGGCAATTGGCCGCATCCCGGGGAAATCTCCATGGCGCATCGGGGCGTTTTGTTTTTGGATGAACTTCCCGAATTTGGGTCGCGTGTGCTCGAAGTCATGCGCCAGCCGATTGAAGATAAAGTCGTGACCATCTCACGCGCCCAGGGTTCCTTGACCTTTCCCGCCAACTTTATGCTGGTGGCCGCCATGAACCCCTGTCCCTGCGGCTATTACGGCGATTCCCTCAAGCCTTGCACCTGTGCGCCTTCCACCGTTACCAAATATCAAAAGCGCATCTCCGGGCCGCTCCTGGATCGCATTGATATTCATATCGAAGTGCCGCGCGTGGATTACCAAAAGCTCAGCAGTGACCGTTTGGGCGAGTCATCGGATGCGATTCGCAAGCGCGTGCAAGCCGCACGCGATCGCCAGACTGCTCGATTTGCGATTCCAAATTCTCCCAAAATAAAACATGAATCAATGAACGTTATTTCCAACGCCGATATGCGCGTGGGTGAGATTCGCCAGTTCTGCAAGCTGGATGAAGCCGGGGAGAGCCTGATCCGCGCCGCCATGGGACAGATGAACCTCTCGGCGCGTGGCTATCATCGCGTCCTGAAGTTGGCGCGCACCATCGCCGACCTGGCGGGCTGCGATCAAATCCAAACCACCCATTTGGCTGAGGCCTTGCAATATAGACCCAAGATCATGATGGGGTAAATGTTGGTGCTAAGGTCTGGCAAGTTCGAAACGATCAAGGTTCATAACTTTGTTCCACGCCGCTGCAAAGTCGTGTGCGAACTTCTCTTGGGAGTCCTCACATGCGTAGACTTCCGCCAGGGCCCGAAGTTGGGAGTTTGAACCGAAGATAAGATCGACGCGCGTACCTGTCCACTTGAGTGCGCCCGTTGCGGAATCACGACCCTCGAACACATCCTGATCTTCGGTGGTCGCCTTCCATGTTGTGCTCATATCCAGCAGATTCACGAAGAAATCATGGGTAAGGGTTTCTGGCCGCTTGGTGAAGACGCCTTGCTGGGATTTTCCAAAGTTTGCATTCAAAACTCGCAGACCGCCAAGCAGAACGGTCATCTCAGGAGCGGTCAGTGTCAGCAGTTGTGCCCGATCTACCAGCATTTCCTCAGCGGATACGGCATATTTGGTTTTGAGGTAGTTGCGGAAGCCATCTGCCTTCGGCTCAAGCACGGCGAAGGAAGCTGCATCAGTTTGCTTCTGCGAGGCGTCCATGCGTCCCGGTGTGAAGGGGACGCTCACTTTGGTACCGGCATTTTTTGCAGCTTGCTCGACACCTGCGCAGCCGGCCAGAACGATCAGGTCAGCCAGCGAAACCTTCTTGCCGCCAGACTGGGCTTTGTTGAACGCTCTCTGGATGCGCTCCAGGGTCTTTAGAACCTTCGCCAGTTGGGTTGGCTGATTGACTTCCCAATCCTTTTGGGGTTCCAGTCGAATTCGGGCGCCATTGGCGCCGCCGCGTTTGTCGGAGCCACGGAACGTAGACGCCGACGCCCAGGCTGTCGAAACCAGCTCCGACACAGACAGGCCGGAAGCGAGAATCTTGCCTTTGAGGGAGGCGATGTCCTGTGCATCAATCAGTTTGTGATTGACCGCGGGGATGNNGTTCTGCTGGTAGCGCCGCGCGATGGGCTCGTAGATCGGGTCGAAACGCAGCGACATGTCAGCCGTGGTCATCATCGGCGGGTGCTTCTTGGACGGGTCGTGTGCATCGGGAATCATATGTTCTGGCTTGACGTTCTTTGCCACCCATTGATGTGCGCCCGCCGGGCTTTTGACCAGTTCCCATTCGTAGGTAAACAACATGTTGAGGTAGCC
>PMLN01000133.1 GCA_003158885.1 Anaerolineae bacterium | reverse complement strand
AAGGTTTTCCTTTGTGTTCCTTCGTGACCTTCGTGGTTGAATCTTTTTAGTTCCGGCTTGTTCGGGTTAGGGTATCTTTCAGGAACGATTCGGTCATCTCGAATACTTCATTCGGTTTTTCCAGCGGCAGGAGATGCGTGGATTTTTCCAAGGAGATGATTTTGATTCTGTGATTCCTCCTCTGGACGGCGCGCGCAGTGGATGCCCAAAATGTATCGGTCTCTGCGCCGCGCAGGATGAGTGTTGGGACTTCGAGACGCGCGAGTCCGTTCCATAAATCCCAATCGTGCCAAATGCCGGTGGAATAGATGCGCGCTTCCCATTCCGGGCTATAAGCCAATTCGAATCCGCCATTTGCTTTGGGCTTGGTCATGCCTTGAATTAACGTGCGCAGGTTTTCGTCGGAGAAGAAGCGAAAGATATTTCGTCTGCGATAGCCTTCGAATACTTTATCCAGATCGTCGAATTCGCGCCGGCGTTTGAGTGTGCTGCGGATGAGTGGGTGAGTGCGATCCCCGAGGCCTAGGATTCGTGCGAGATTCCATTCCAACATATAGTAACGCGGAAATAAAACCGGATCAAACAATACCAGCGCGCGGAAGCGATTGGGTTGTTTAAGCGCCGCGCGTAAGCTGACGATTGCCCCAATGGAGTGACCAACGCCGATTACGGAATCCATTCTTCTTTCATCGAACAGTTGAATCAAATCTTCGCTGAAAAGATTCCAATCATTGATCTCTTCCGGCTTTGAGTTCTTCCAAAGAGGTCTCAGCAACATTCCAAAGGTTTGGTATTGTGTTGCGAAATGTTCAAGCAGCGGCTGATAACAAATTGGTGGATAACCATTGGCATGCAGGAAATGAAGAGGCGCGCCGCTGCCGCTAAAGTCGGCGTAAGGGATAGGGGAAAGGGGAAGAGAGGATGCTGTGTTAGTCATTGGAAGAATCGATTTCAATGGCGTAGGGTGAAGACTCTTCACGAATTTTCTGTCCATCTCTTTTGGCTTTCAAGGTGTTGATAGTCGCTGTTAACATACGGCGGACTTCATTATTGATTTCAATCAGGGCTTGAATTTTTTCTTTTTGACTCAAACTAATATCCAATATTGTATTGAGCCAATGATCTGTTTCGTTGGCTGAACCTTGAGCAATGATCAGAAAATGGATATATTCCGCTCCTTCATGCCTTCCATGGCCTTCCGCGATGTTTGCTCCAATCGAAGTGGATGATCGAAATAACTGGCGTGATATTTCTTGCGCTTGCATAGTTTTAGGCAGGCCCTTAACAAGAGCATCAACGCCAATCACAATCTGCTGTGCCTTTTGATAAAACAGCAATTCCTTATAATCACCCATAAGCCCTGTCCCTTATCCCTTATCCCATTTCCATTAATACTCTCCATAATTGATTCGCTCACTATACTTCGATTTGATTTGCAATCTCTTATGAGTCTCATCTCCGAGCTTCTGCCAGTATTCTTCCCGGTCTTTGACGCCATAAACCCATTCATCCAGATAACTTTTGACGGCCTCCGCCGAATCGCTGATCTTGTCCCATTGCAAATAAAATTCGTTGTCGCGGTCGTAATATCCCTGCGCGTAGGATGGATGGCAGGAATAGGGAGCAGGGCAGACGGCGTCCACCACGATGGCAGGGATCAACGTTCGGTTCGGGTCGGAGCGGATCACAGACTCGTCCACGATCTCTTCTGCGGTCAGGATGACTTTCTTCGCCGCAAAGGCGGCTTCTTTTTGCTCGCCGATGATTCCCCACAGGTGGGCATTGCCCTCTTTGTCCGCCCGCTGCACATGCACAATGGCCACATCTGGATTCAAGGCCGGGACAACGATCACATCTTTTCCACCGTATGGATCCGCGATGCGCTTGATATTCGGGTTGACTTTTTCAAGATCGATCGCGGCGGTCTGGTTCATCGGCAGGAAGGGCAGGCCGGACGCCCCCGCCTGCAGGCGCGTGATCATTCCAAAATGGGAATACTCCTCCCATTCCAATTTGCCTTGTTCGATTGCGCTTCGCACAATGCGCAGCGATCCAACGCCCGGATTGCCCATATAGGAAAAAATAACCTTGCGCGCACATCCTGCCGCAGTCATTTGGTCGTAGATCAAATCCGGTGTGGCGCGCGCCAGCACGAGCTCGCGTTTATGTTGGCGTATGATTTCGTGCCCGGCTGCAAAAGGGATCAGGTGCGTGAATCCCGCCGCGTAAACGCTATCGCCATCGGCTACGTATTTTGCAATGGCATCCGAAACGGTCATAAGTTTTGACATGGATTATTCCTTTTTCCCTTCTTGCTTTTTCTTTGGTTTTGCAAATAACTTTCGCAGGGTTGAGAAACGTCCAGCCGGCGGCGGTGGGGCTTTGCGCTTTAAGAAACGCCATCCGACGAACATACTGATAAGCCCCAGGAAAAAATACCTGAAGTCCGGTGTGTTGGCCATATAGCTGGCCCCGAACAGGATGAGCAGGCCGATGCCGATTACGGTAAGCAGCGTGCCTAGGCGAGCGAGAAATTCGTTGACCATATCTCAGTTATACTCAACACGGGCATAGATTGCGTTTTTGCTCAACAGGAGGATTCAGTGAGAACTTCGTAGTTGCGACTTTAGTCGCTCTCTTTGCGCCAGCCTGAAGGGCTTCCATGTACTGAGCAGGCGGCTTCGCGGAGCACCCTGTGGGTTAGCCCCGCGGAACAAGTGGCAGAAAACCGTAGTTTATGACCACGCTCAGTATAGCTTGAAAAATGAGGAAGAAAAACCCCTTCCCCTTGACGGGGAAGGGGTGGAAAAACTTTATTTGCGCTGGGCCGCTTTCTTTGCGGCTCTCTTGACCGGCTTCTTCGCAGGCGCCTTCCTGGTTTTGGCCTTTCCATTCTCGTGTTTCACGAGTGTTTGGATTTGCTCGTGCATGTAGAGCGGGACGTAATACAGGCCGCCGCCGTTCTTGCCGCTTGCGCCGGAGCCTTTCCAACCGCCAAATGGCTGGAAGCCAGGCCAGGCGCCGGTTGTAGCACCCTGGGGACGGTTGGCGTACGTTACGCCGGCTTCGATCTTATCGAAGAACCAGGCCGTTTCCTTCTCCGATCCATAGAAGCCCGCAGTCAGTCCGTAGTTGACGTTGTTCGCGATCTTCATGGCTTGATCGAGATCGCTGACCTTGCCGATGGTTGTGATCGGCAGGAACATTTCGTATTGCCATAAGCGATGCTCGAATGGCAGGTCGGTGACCAGGGTCGGTTCGCAGAAATAACCCTGGTCGAAGATACCGCCGGTTTTGACGTGTCCGCCGGTCAGGAAGTTGCCGCCGCCCTGGCTGATCTCTTCGTTGAAATTCTTGAAATCATTATAGGAGCCTTGGTTGATGACTGGGCCGAGATACGTGGCGCGTTCGGTTGGATCGCCGATGACCAGGCTGTTCGTTTTTTCTTTCAGCATGGAAATGAATTTTTCGTAGACCGGTTCTTCGACGATCACGCGGGAAGCCGCCGAGCATTTTTGCCCCTGCAGGCCGAATGCGGAACGCATAATGCCGGTGGTCGCATCTTCCAAATTTGCGTGGCGGGAAACGATGGCCGGATTCTTCCCACCCAGTTCCAGGATCACCGGGCGTACATAATTGCGTTGTGCAAAGTCGCGGAACAGCTTCATGCCCACATCAAAAGAGCCGGTGAAGGTCGCGCCGTCGAGTTCATGGCTGTCCACCAATGCCTGCCCGAGCGTGGAGCCGGGACCGGTGACAAAGTTCACCACGCCGTCCGGGAAGCCGGCATCGCGGAAGCACTCCGCATACAAGCGCACGACCCAGGCGGTATCGGTGGCCGGTTTGATCACAACCGTATTGCCCGCAGTCAGTGCCGCACCGGTTGGACCGCCGGTCAGCGCGAAGGGGAAGTTGAACGGGCTGATGATGAGCCAGCCGCCATAGGGCCGTAGAACGGAAACGTTCGTCGAATTGTAACCAACCAGCGGATCCTTGCCCATCGGCTTGACGAAGCCTTTGTTCTGCTCCATCATCAAGGCGGAATAATACATCAGGTCGGCGGTTTCCTGCACATCGCCCAGACTCTCCATCCGGTTTTTGCCGACTTCGAGAGCCATGGCCGCTCCGAGATCGAAGATGCGCTTCTCGAGCAATGCCGCTGCCTTGCGGACGAGTTTGACGCGTTCCTGCCAGGGGGTGTGACTCCACTTGGGGAAAGCCCGGCGGGCCGCCTCAATGGCTTGATGAGCATGTCCGGCATTGCCCTTTTGCATTTTAGCCAGCACCCAATCGGTGTTGACCGGCGAGCGGTCATCCCATTTTTCATCGGCATATACATCTTTGTTGTCGATGATCATGCTCCATTCCTTGCCCAGATTCTGCTTGAGGGTTGCGACTGCTTTATCGAAACCCTTGTGGAGGTCTTCGGGCGGGTTGAACATGGTTGCGTAGGTGAGTTTGAAAGCCATAACAAATCTCCTTTAGAAGTCTAGTGGTCGAACGTGTCCGACCTGTCAGACCTGACGAACTGTCAGACTTGCTGACCTGTCAGACTTGCC
>PMLN01000009.1 GCA_003158885.1 Anaerolineae bacterium | reverse complement strand
AGCAATTTTTTAGTTTATGTAATACCTGTTAAAAAAATTCGGCGATTTTCAGGATCGAACTATGTCCAAACCTCGCGTTGCTTTTTTGCTTAATTTCATTCCTCCCTATCGGATTCCTCCCCTTCGAAAATTAGCCGGGCAGGTTGGCGATCTTAAGATATTTGTTTCCACGCCCATGGAACCCAACCGATCATGGCAGACGGATTGGAATGATTTGAATGTAGGTGTCCTAAAAAATTTTACAATCCAAAGAACATGGAAACATCCCGGTGGATTTGAAGATCAAGTTTATATTCACTTTTCTTATAATATCATTTCACAACTCCGACAATATCGCCCCGATGTCATCGTCGCCCACGAACTTGGATCGCGAAGCATCCAAGCTGCGTTATTTCAAAAAATAAAGCCTGAAACACGTCTCATACTATGGTGCAATATTTCGGAGTATACCGAGCAGGGGCGAGGCCGGCTTAGGGAAGTGATCCGAAAATGGCTTCTTCCCAAGGCCCATGCGGTACTGGTAAACGGCGAAAGCGGAGCTCGATATGTTAGAAAATTCAAAGTCCCCGAAGAAAGGATCTTTCGCGTTCCATACACCCCACTCACGGAAGCATTTGCGGCGGTGGAACTTGATCGTTCCCCTCATCCTACAATCCGGTTTCTTTTCGTAGGCCAATTAATTCCAAGAAAAGGATTGGTGCCCTTCCTGGATGTGCTGGTTGAGTGGGCCCGTTCGCACCCCGAGCGTTCCATTGAATTCCGTTGCGCCGGCAGCGGGCCGTTATATGACCCACTTGCCGCCCGGTTATTTCCACCCAACCTAAAATTTACGCTGTTGGGCAATATAGAGTATCCCAACCTGCCAGCAATGTATCATGACGCAGATATCCTCGCTTTTCCAACCCTCGCAGACGAATGGGGACTGGTGGTCAATGAAGCCATGGCCGCCGGGCTGCCCGTTCTGGGAAGCAGGTACAGCCAAGCGGTAGAAGAACTCGTCAAAGACGGCATAACTGGCTGGACCTTCCAGCCCGACCATGCCGATGAAATGATGAACGCTTTAGAGCGGGCGTTATCCACGAGCCCGATGGATCTGCAAAGAATGCGCGCGGCTGCAAGGGAGGAAGCAATCAAAATCACGCCTGAAACCATGGCCAGCCAAATTCTAAAGGCCATTAACTTTGTCAGCGCATAATTATTTTTTTGAACTTCCAAGGATTTCCGTCAGAAAGAGAGCATTCATAAATGTCACAAAACCATGCCGGGATAAAATCCATAATTTCCGCAATGACACGTTTCTCAAGAATCGTACGATATATTTTGAGGATGATTAAAGGCTTTTTGTTTCCTCCGATTCTCATCTATTCCGTGGGAAAAGCCGGTACAACATCCATTCAGGTTTCCCTGGTAAAAGCTCATATCATGAATCCGATATTTCATACCCATCGTCTATCGTGGAATGCTCTTAAAGAATCCCATAAAAATTTTCGAAATGCAGGCCTAAATGTACCGAACCATATAGCGGACGGCAAATACCTGCGGTTTTTTATCGACAAAACCCGAGGAAAAGTGAGGTGGAAGATTATTTCGCTTACCCGCGATCCAATTGCGTGCAAGATATCCAACCTTTTCGAGACCCTGAAAAACTACCCGCAGTTAAGGAATCTGGCCGGCGATGAACTTGTAAATGGAATCCTTACCCATCTCGAAAAAGGATTCAATGAATACGATGAGGAAAATGACCGCACCAACAATTGGTTCAACCTGGAATTAAAGGATGTTTTCGGTTTCGATGTGTATGCCGAGAATTTTGAACCTGCGGCCGGGTACAAGATCACTAAAGCAGAAAACGCCGATATCCTGATCATCAAACTCGAGGATCTGTCACGGTGCGGGCCGGAAGCGTTGCAGAAATTCCTGGGTATTCACGATTTTCAACTGATCAAGGCGAATGTAGGTTCCGAAAAATCCTATAAAGAAGCCTATCAACGGGTACTTAATACAAAATCGTTATCCACAGACACCGTTGAGAGGATTTATCGCTCACGCTATGCCCGGCAATTTTACTCCGAAGAAGAGATCAATATTTTTAAACAGCATTGGGCAAACAGAAGCTAATTTTTCTGAAAATAAATGAGATGTTCAATATTATGGATCTACTATGAATATTCCATTCCTCATCAAGACCATTTGGCAGTTTTTTTATAGAATCTACGCAGTGCGGGCCAATGTGAAGATTGGAAAACATCTTCACCTGGGAATTGGCACTATTCTATGGGCACCCCATTTGCTGGCGATCGGAGATAACGTTTATATCGGCAAGTATTGCACAATAGAGTGTGACGGCTCCATCGGAAGCAACGTATTGATCGCCAATCAAGCCGGATTAGTCGGACGGCTCGATCATGACTATCATAAAGTTGGAGTACCCGTGAGAAACGCCCCGTGGATAGGGGATCGCAACTATAGCAAGCCGCCTGCAGAGGTCATCATCGAGGATGATGTTTGGATTGGTTATGGAGCAATCGTTCTTTCCGGTGTCAAGATCGGGCGCGGCGCCATTATCGCAGCAGGCGCAGTTGTTACGAAAGATGTACCTCCCTACGCCATTGCGGCAGGTGTGCCCGCTTCTCCGGTGAGCCAAAGATTCAGCTCGGATGAAATTAAACAACATGAGATGAAATTATATGGGAGGGTGCTTACGCCTGCAGATGAGTTCCATGATTGACTCCACTGCAAAAAGGGTTAGCCAACCCTCCTCAATTCGACAAAAGTTTAATATAATCAGGGCATG
>PMLN01000071.1 GCA_003158885.1 Anaerolineae bacterium | reverse complement strand
ATCACATCGCCAAATCCCAGCGCTTCCTCGTTATCCGCCTCCTGCCCGGCGGCCTGCATCCGTTTGGCCCGGTAACGCGAAAATAGAACGCCGAGAACATACAAGGCCAGCATGATGAGCAGCCCGGCCAGTCCGCCCTTCAGCGTGGTGACCGGTCCGTTGATCCACAGTCCCAATCCCAGGCCGAACAGCGCGCCGAAGATGCTGGTTGGGTGCAGGATCAAACGGTGTTCCAAATCAATCACAAACACCGTCGCAAAGTAGGTCAGCAGGATCATGCCCAGCGCATAGGCCAGCCGGTAGGGTGGCTGGAATGCCAGGATCAGGAACGGCGCCCTGAACCAAATATATAAACTGATCACCAGCATGAATGCCTGGACGAACCAGGCGCGCGCCGGGCGGCGATGATTGCAATGCGGGCAGGGGCGGAAGGTAAGGTAGGCGGCCGCCGGATAATCCTTTCCGCACTGAGCGCAGGCCGGGCGCGCAAATCGCCGCCTCACCGGCAGGACATCCGCCAGGTAATTGACTAACCAGCCGCTGATCCAGCCGGCCAGGATGGGAACGATCAANNCAATTGTAATGTTCTTGGCGAAATATTCAAACTGCCTTACAATCCTGCAAGACTTTGCAGTCATGGCCTTCTCAAAGTCCATGGTGAACCTATGCTTTGTCAATTTTTTAACGCGCAGCACGCAAAGTTCGCTAAGATTCTTGCTTTTTCTTCGCGATCGCCTGCCCTTTGTTCTTTGAGGGTCGCGCCCTTGGCGGTTCGTTCTATGATCTTGAGAAAACCATGACTTTCCAGGAGATGAAACATGGATGAATTTATCATTGAGGGCGGTGTTCCTCTGCACGGTGAGATCGCACCGGCGGGTAATAAGAACGCCGCGCTTCCGCTTTTGGCGGCCTGCCTCTTGACCGATGAGCCGGTCACCCTTCATCACGTTCCGAATATTCGCGACGTGCTCGATATGCGCCGCCTGATCGAGAGCGTGGGCGCACAAGTGGAGGAATTNNGACCCCGATCTCTGCCGCCGCATCCGCGCCTCCATTTTGATTGCCGGTCCCATGACCGCCCGCACGGGTGAATTTCGCCTGCCGCCTCCCGGCGGGGATGTCATTGGCCGCCGCCGGCTGGATACCCATATTCTGGCTTTGCAAGCCCTCGGTGCGGAAGTCACCTATGAGCGCATGTTCCATTTTCGCTCGCACGGTTTGAAAGGCGCAGAAATCCTGATGGATGAGGCCAGCGTGACGGCTACCGAGAATGCCATCATGGCCGCCGCCACTGCCGGTGGCGATACCGTCATTCATAACGCCGCTTCCGAACCCCATGTGCAGGAGTTATGCCAGTTGTTGAACATCATGGGCGCCCGCATCGCTGAGATTGGCTCCAACACGCTTCATATCCACGGCGTGCCGCGCTTGCATGGCGGGGAATTTACCATCGGGCCGGATTATCTGGAGGTGCTCAGCTTTGTCGGCGCGGCGGCGGTCACGCACGGCGAAGTGCGGATTCGCAACGCGGGCGTTCGTTATTTGGCCATGATTGCCGAGGTCTTTCGCCGCCTGGGCGTTCAATGGCAGGTGGAGGGGGACGATGTCCTGGTTGGTTCCGAACAATCCCTGAAAATTGTCCCGGATTTGGATGGCGCCATCCCTGAGATCAAGACCAATGTCTGGCCGGCCTATCCCACCGATCTCATCAGTATCGGTGTTACGATCGCCACACAAGCCGGCGGCTCCGTGCTTTTCCACGACTGGATGTATTCCGGCCGCATGTATTTCACCGATAAACTGGTGGGCATGGGTGCGCGCATCATTCTATGTGATCCGTATCGCTGTCTGGTGCAGGGGCCTACCCAGTTGTTCAGCGAGAAACTCGAAAGCCCGGATATACGCGCCGGCATGGCGCTGGTGCTGGCTGCCCTGGCCGCCAAGGGCCAATCCAAGATCAGGAACATCAGCCAGATCGACCGCGGCTATGAAGATGTCGAAGGAAAACTCCGCTCGCTCGGCGCGCACATCGAGCGTGTCCGCGAATAATATAGGGGCGCACCATGGTGCGCCCCTATCCATCTTTTTTGACCTTTTAGACTTGTAAGACTTGTAAGACCTATTAGACCTGTTAGACTTTCTTGTTCTTAAGGGAAGCTGATGCCGGTTGTTGTAACATTCAATCTAAATTGGATGGCATTGAATCTTATGCAAAAATCGTTGGCGGTCTTAAATATTGGTTTGCCTGCGAGTGTCCAAGCCGTTACATGGTAACATGAATTCGAGGCGGGAAAGTTTGATAACGTAACCGATGAATTGGCTGGTATTCCTGCCGGGCTTGACCAATAACCGCAATCCCCGAAGGAATTCTTGTTGAGATAAAGGCTGACTCCCAACAAGACCTTTGTATTATTGTTTATCACGATGGTCGCGGTACTTTCTCCCTTGCTGGTGGAAATCGTACCGCTGCATTCTCCGCCGCTACCTTTGGGTGCCGCGACCGTTGGTGAAGCCAATACCGGCACTGTGGGCAGGGGCGGAATGGTCGGGCTGGGCTGAGGTGACTCGGTGGGCGCCTCTGTGGGCAGCAGGACGGGTGGTTCTGTGGGCATGGCGGCTTGAGTTTCGGCGATCATGGTGCTGGCCG
>PMLN01000373.1 GCA_003158885.1 Anaerolineae bacterium | reverse complement strand
CGAATCTATGCTTTGTCATTTTTTAACGCGAAGCACGCAAAGTTCGCTAAGATTCTTGTATTTTCTTTGCGCTCTTCGCGAGCTTTGCGGTTCCTTCTCTGATCTTGAGAAAACCATGCCATTGATCCTGCCCCTCGGCTCCAACTATGACTTGGACAAGCTGGCGGAAGCATTATCACACCCGGCGCGCATCGGGCTTGGCTCATCTGTAAACCAAGTGCGGAATTCTCAATCTTGTGCTGAAATTCGCCTCGTTTGCACAACTTTTACAGATGAGCCTCGGGCTTTTGCCGCCGTTTCCCTTCGGCTGGCGAGGCAGTGGCTTTGAAATTCCGGAAGCTGTGCTCGCAGCGTATATCACCAACCTGGTCTTGAGTTTGCGTGAGGATGGCTTCACGCGCGTGTATGCTTTGACTCCACAAGACACTTTGCGTCTGTCCAATTCAGAATTTAAAATCACACAATTTCATGAATCGCAAAAGCAGGCAGCCCTGCCCCTCCCGGCGGATAGCGAACGAACCAAGGTGATCCTGATGCCGATCGGGCACACCGAGCAGCACGGATTCCATTTGCCACTTTGCGTGGATACGGTCATCATTGACGCAATCGCACAAGGAACCGCCAGAAGCATTCCGGGCCAGGCGTATACACTGCCCGTGATGCCTTATGGTGTCAGCACACACCGCGCCTCCTTTGCGGCAACGATGAATGCGGAGGGCACGCCTTTGAAGACTTTTGGCTGGCCGTGGTGGATGTGCTGGCCGCACGCGGCTTCGACCGTTTCTACCTGATGAGCGGCCAATAAACAGCGATCAGCAGTCAGCGAGAGCTAGTCGAGGCGTTCCCAGACGAGGGTTACAACGGTTTTCTCTTTGGAGATATAGCCGATGGGATCTGTGCTCATGGTGAGACGGCTGCCATCGAACGTATAATGGCGCGCTTGAATGGTACCCGTCCAGTTCGGAAAGAGACCGCCGATGACGGTATGGTTAATGATGTGATTAACTTCATCCACTTCATAGGTTGAAAAATAGGCTTCATAGCTTTCATAGGCCGCACGCATTTCGGAATGCGCGGCGCGGAATTTGGTCTGATCCTTGAAGTTGCTCCGCCCCGATTTCATGATATGCACCGACATATTCCCGGCGGCATCGTAGTACAACCTGCCGACCGGATTCTTCCCATAGATCGGAAGCACACTTCCGTTCCTGCGGATCGCATCGCAAGAGATCAATTTCCACACACCGACAAACAAATTACACTGCATGACTGCATCCATCCTTCAGCCGAAATCTGGAGATTTCGGATTCCGCATCCGGGTTTTTAAAAAGCCAACAATACAAAGTATAACATTGCTGGAAGAAGGAACGTTATTCGATATTCGTTATTCGGGAATCGGTAAATAGTGAATGGTGAATGGCTTGAGCAAAGTCAGATGACGAACCACCTGTAAGGAAACGAACCGCTAAGCCCGCTACCCTCAAGAGCGAGGGCAGGCGACCGCAAAGACTTCTTTTTTCTTGGCGCACGCCTGCCCTTTGTTCTTTGAGGGTCGCGAGCTTTGCGTTGAAAAAATGACAAGCCATAGGTTACCATGGGCGGAGAAGGCGATATTGCTACCGGGTTGAATTCTTGACATATTGATCGAAGAATTGGGTTGTGCGATCCATGAAGGCCAGCCAGGCATCCCCATTGAATGAATGATATTGGCCTTCATACGCGAAAAGCTGGGCATTCTTGCCGGCCTCCTTGAAAGCCTGATAGAGTTTCTGCGACCATTCCGGCGGCGCACTGCCCAGCACCTGACCGTCATTGGTGCCATAGGAAATTTCCACCGGGGCCGTGACCAGATCGAGATGATAGTAGGGCGAGATCTGGCGCAGCAGTTCGGGGTCGGAAGAGGCGGCTCGATAGGCATCAATCAGATCGGAGGGCAAATCCAGCGGGACGATATCGGAGGAATTGCAATCCGCTTGAATCTCACCGAAATGGATATCGCCGATACAGCCCATACCCCAGCGTGTGATCAAATCGGCATCATCGGCGCTAACCGTGGAATAAAACACGGCGGCTTGGATGCGCGGGTCAACGACCAGCGCTTTGGCCGTGACGCCGCCGCCCATGCTGTGCCCCCACATGCCGAGGCGCTTTGGATCAGCCTGTGGAATGGTGGGAACAGCATTGATCAGGTTGATGACATCGGTCACAAGGCCGGTATAGAAGAAGCTGGGCCCGATCTCGGATCTGCCCCAACTGCGATAATCCGAGGCGAGCGTGAGATAGCCATATTTGTTCAGATATTCCGCGGCGCGATACGTGCCATCGCCGGAGACATAGCCTTCACGGTCGAAGTAACCATGGTTCATGATGATGACCGGAAAGGGCGGATGCCCATTGACGGGGATCTGCATGATACCTGTAATGGTCAAGCCGTCGCTCGGGTAGCTGATGAGATAACGGGTATAAATATCCGTGGTTGCAAGTTTGGAAATGATGGTGATGGCCCCGCTCTGAAATATATGCTGACGCATTCCGTCAATGGTATATGGATAAATTAACTGGGCAATGGAGGGAGTTGGAGAGGCGGTCCGCGTCGGAGAAGGCGATGGAACAAGTGTCGGAGAAACAGGTGTAGGCGGAGCATTCGTCGAAACCGCCTGCGCTTGGCAGGCGGTCAAGATCACGAATAGTAACAAAGAAAATATTGAAAAGGGATATTTAAACACGAAGGACACGAAGTTCACCTGGTAAGAATTTAACCTTGAGTATACAAAATTCGAGGCCGCAATGCAAGTTTTCGCAAAGGATGAATTATGAAGGATGAAGGATGAAGATAGAACACGGATGACACGGATTTAACGGATTTACGCAGATAGAGCGAATACAAAACACCCCAAAGATAGGTAAACCTATACTTTGTCATTCTTTTTCACGCAAAGCCGCAACCCCCAACCCTTGAAGAACACAAGGGCAGGGAACGGGGGCAGGCGTACGCCAAGAAAAGAAATCTTTGCGCTCGCCTGCCCTTCGTTCTTTGAGGGTCGCGGGCTTCGCGGTTTAAATTTTTTTAAATCGCCAAAGCCTTCAAAAGCTTAATATCTCTATCCGTGCCAATCCGTCCAATCCGCGTCATCCGCGTTCTATTTGGAATGGATGAATTCTTCACCTTTGGCCATCAAATCATCGTGGTCGGCGGGGGCAGGTGCGGACTCAAGCAGGGCAATTGTCTTCTCGCGCAAGACCTGTGTTGCGGAAGGCTCACCGGCGTCGCGCCACTTCTCCATGGTGTGACGCGGATAGACGCGGCTGACGTAGTAGCCGTTCTTGTAGTTTTTCAGGGTGGAGGGCTGCGAGAGGAAATTGCCGCCGGGTCCGACGCGGGCAATTTCTTCCAGGGCGGCATGAGCATCGTCCAGTTGGAAGCCGTCCGCAAAGCGCAGGGCCTGATCAATGACCTCGTGCACATGCACGATGGTCAGGGGCGAGATGGACTTTGAGCCGTGGCTGTCACCGATGAAGGGCGCCAGGCCGCCGTTCGAAAGCAGAAGCGTAAGAGTGTTCATCCAATAGGTATCGCTGGCGATCAAGTCCATGCCCCAGCCGGTGCCGCTGCCGGAGGTGCTGCAATGCGGGATGCCGTAATGCGCCATCATCTCGGAACAGGCCACGCTGATGAGTACAGATTGTGGATCATAAAAATTCAACAGCGCGCGCATGTCGAAGTAGACCGGCAGCATTCCGAGCAGGATCGGCGCACCCTTTTTGATGGTCTGACTGATGACCAGACCGGCCAGCAATTCCGCATTGAGCAGGGCTAAGGTCCCGGCTGGCGTGAGAGGCGTGGAAGCGCCCGCCATGCTGTAATTCGAGAAGATGACCGGCAGGCCGCGTTCGATGGCGACCTTCATCTTATCCACCGTACCGGCGTTCATGCCGAGCGGCGAGACCGGGTTGAAATAAGGCAGGATGAAAGGCTTGTCACCCAGGTCGCCGTGCAGGCTCTCGAACATCTTCAACACATGCGGGAATTGATTCTCATCCGAGACCAGCAAAACGAGCGGCTTGGTGGTGTTGGAAATGTGTTCGAGACTGCCATATAAGTCGGTCAGACTCTCCTTCACATCGCGCACGATGCCCACGGTCGAGATCACATCGTACAAAGGCAGGGCCGAGCTTAATCGCACCAAATCCTGAAAATGTTTGCGTGTGAAAAGTTCGAGATGATCTTCGAGCGGTTCCTGGTAGAAGAGGGCCGTGACACCCACGCCAAAGCGCAGACGGTCCGCACCGAGCGTAAAGGTTTTCTCGCCAAGGCGATTGAAGACCTCGATGGTCTTGGGCGCGGAATGAATGGCTGCCTCCACGATCTCGGCGGGGAAACGCAGGGTGTGGCCGTCGGCTTTCAGTCCCAGCTTACGTTCCAGCAGAGAAAGCACCGAGGGCGAATCGACGCGCACACCGGTTTCACCCAGCACGCGCAAGGTGTAATGATGCGTCTGTTGGATTTGGTCTTCGGTCATTAATTTCAATTGTGGACGGACATTGTTCATCAATCATTCTCCACAGTTCTTATGAATTCAAGATCGCCCAGCACTCCACTGCGCGCTCCTGTTTCGACCATCCACTCTGCATTACTCAACAGCCACATGGCAACATCTTCATCCACGCAGGCATCTGCGCAATTCGGACAGATATATGCAGGCACATTTTTAATGGTCAACCTTATTTCAGCGCGTTCCAGGGTCACGGACGTGAAGCCGTTCACCATCTCAGTCTGTCTGCAAATAAGACACTTCATCAATCAAAACCTGTTTTCCACAAAGATGAACCAAAAAAATCCTTTGTGCCTTTGTGTTGAAAGCGCTTCACTTCCGGCTCCGAAAATCTTTTTTCCATTTGTCTGCATCCGGGATATAAACCGTAACAACCGTGACCTCGTTCTCTGCATTCTCAGACGCGACGACA
>PMLN01000107.1 GCA_003158885.1 Anaerolineae bacterium | reverse complement strand
AGAATATCGCCCTGAATTAAACGGATATTGGCATAAGGCTTGAGAATTGCTTGCAAAACAGGGATCAATTTCAAGTCCAGCTCTACGGCAATGACCTGATGTGCAGAGGCGGCTAGATAGCGCGTCAAATTCCCGAGGCCGGGGCCGATCTCCAGCACAGTATCCGTCTTTTGAATTTCCGCCGCTTCGACAATCTTTTCGAGCGCGTTCGAATCTTGCAAATAATTTTGTCCGAGTCGTTTATCGGCCCGTAAGCCATATTTTTTTAGAAGCCATGCGGCGTTGAGAGGTGGAATAGGTTTCATTGGCAAAGAGAGGTGGTCGGGTTAGAAGCAGGCTGGTCTGAAGGATCGTCCGGCCAGGTTCCTGCCTGGAATTCGGCCACATAATTCTGCAGGATGTTGAAGTCCACCTTCCAAATGAAGACATCCTTCCCGAATACCGGGTCATGGGTTCGTGCGCCGGTGAACAGATCCTCAGGGAAGTTATAGAGTGCAATATTTTCACGTGGGAGCTGGGTCCCGAGGCATGCCAATTGCGCCATGACTTGCGGGCTGAGGTCTGTTTGCACGGAGCCTTGGAATGCATTGATCAAATCGGGGATTTGCGTGATGACCTGCGGGCCGGTTAGTTTTTTATGGAGTGCGCACAAAATGGCGTTCTGGTAATCGCCGCGTGAAAAAACGCCATCCACGCGGTTGCGTGCCACCTCCAGCGCTTCCGTCCCATTGAGATGATGGATTCCGGCCTGGAGGTTCGGGTTGTGACTTAATGCTACCGGCTCTTTGAAGGTCACGTCAATTCCTCCAACCGCGTCCACCATCTTGACGAAGGTTTTCATGTTGACCGCGATGTAATGATCCACATGCACATTGAAGTTGATGTTGAGCGTCAATGCCAGCAGTCCGGGGCCTGCGCTGGGGTCATCCCAATAATGGAACCCATCGCCCGGATTCCCGTAAAGATAGGCCTGATTAAGTTTTTCGTGATCCTGCCCGTTGAGATGGCTGGCGATATAAGGAATTTTTACCCAAAGATCGCGCGGAAAATCCAGCATGGTCACACTGGGTTTGACAAAGTCGACGCGCACCACCCGTGTGACATCCGCCAATCCATAGGTGTAGCTTGTCCCACGCGTGTCCGAGCCGATCAATAAGATATTCATGACCCTCGGACCGCCGCACAACGGCGTGCTGCTTACGGGAGGTACAGGAGTATATGGAAGCGCGGTCCATGTGGGGGGCAGGGATATGGGCGTATAGGCCGAGGTGGGCAGTGGCGCTCCCAAGGGATGGCTCGCCCAAAATCGATAAACCTGCAGGCCTTCATAACCAACGCCGATGGATAACCCTAAGGCAATTGTGGAAAGAATGGCAAGGATGATCTTTTGAATTCTCGTCATACGTCAATTGATCGGAGGAATCGTGGCCGGCGCAGGCGCAAGGAAATAAACGGTTACCACATCGCCCCATGCAACGTAATTGTTATCACTGTATGCGAGGTGAATCCATGGCTCCGGTTTTCCCACACAACCCTGACAAAGATCGCCAATTGTTGCAAAGCCGTAGCCCGTCACATACATACGCTGACCAACATATTGTGAATACATAGTGGGCGATACAGAGATCACGCCTTTCTGAACAGGCAATCCGCTTTTAGTGCCATAATAACATTGATGAGGATCCGAGCGGCATGGAGAATACGAGGTTGCATACATTTGGATCGCGCGCCAATATTGAATCTGGACTCCGTTCACCGTTGCGGTATGGATCACAACCTTGGTTCCATAGCCGACGATTTGATCCTGCGGCGGACGGACAATCGTCGCGGTTTCGTTCTCCCGCGAAACTTCCTGCCCATCCTGATAGATGATACGCACGCGGCTGACGGATAGACCCGCTTGTCCGGCTTGTAGGATTTGCTGTTGATCGAGGTTTATGTTGGCGGATTGCTGGTAATCGGTTTTGAAAGGAATGGATTTTTCGGATAAGAGGATCGCTTCGCTGATGTTCGTCAACTGAATCTGCCCGTTGGATGGAAGTGGATTGTTCTCGGATGGTTGGCTGGCATCCAGCCCCATCAGCGGAATCCCGGCTTCGGCCAGTGCGCCGCCCACTGTGGCAGCCGATGTGCGGATTTGCAATGGCTTGCCGTCTACTGTCACCGTCAGTGTGCGTGATGAAATATCCGTTACTTTCAGCGGCCCGCTGATCACAGTTTGGATTGCCGGATTGATTTGGTCGCTTGCATAAAGCTTTGTGCCTGTCTGTGCCAGGGCTTCGCCGACGGTCAACGCCGCGGTCTGGATAATTCTTCCATTGACTATCATTGCGGCCACATGCCGGACTTGGAGAGTGTAGCTTTGTGCGGTGGACATGGCTTGATTAAGCGCGGCCGCCTGGCCGTTCAACAGGATCACGTCACCTGCCTTGATGGGAATGCCTGCTTTTGCCATCAGAGCGGCCGGGAGGCGCTCTGTGGTAATGAGTTGATGGATTTGATCCCCATCAATAATGGTGATCGTTTGGGTGGGTTGTGGCTGGCATGCGATCAGGAAAAACAGTATGGATAAGGGTAAGCCGTATGCGCGTCGCATGATTGATTCTAACATACCGGTGGTTGCATCAATTGTGTGGGACTTCACTGATTTTCAGAATGAAGGTCTGCAGGCCGGCTCTTTTTATTCAAAAGCAGGATGCACAGTCCAAGGACCAGGATCGTATTGATGATACTTAGTAGATCCTTGCCCGTATTGGCTTGTACCAGGAGTGAATAAAAGGACAGCACATCCAGGGTGACCAGAAAAATAAAAACGAGGATATAAGATTTCGTCCTCTCGACCAGTGTTCCGGCGATCCAGACGATTGGAATTACATACAATAATTGATCGTATGACCAGAGATAAATGGTCGAAATGAATGCAAGCGGGATGATGATGTTGAATGCTTCCCAGGCTGTAAATCGGTCACGGTTGCGCCATAGATAATATCCGCCCGCGGCGAGGATAAGGATTGAACCCAGCGTCCCCGTAATCCACATGCAGGTTACATTTTGGTTGCATGCCAGGTAGGCAAAGCTGTAGATATTGGAATCAATGCCCATCGTACGGTCGAGCACGACCGCGCTCGCGCTGCGGAACTTGATGATCCAGAGCGGGTCGCGGATCATCCCGGCAAACATTAAAACGATTCCGCCTAAAATTACGCCGAGGATCGCTTTCCAGTCACGTCGCGCCAGGAACCAAATGCCTGCCAGAATTAACAAGGTAAGTCCCTGTGGCGGTTTCAACAAGGTCAGCGAGAGGAGCATGCCTGCCCAAAGGGGTTGACCCTGTTCCAGCAGAAGAATCGCTAATAGAATCGTGACCAGCGCCAAAGCGCCGACGGAGCCGATTTGTAATGTCAAATAGACCGGCCCGAAAAATAACAGGAAGATTACCAGCGGTAGAAAAAGGAGTCGTTGCGCCTGTCCCTGCCAGTGGCGGATCAGCCAGAAGACAGTCAGCGCCATGGCGATTTCCGAAACGATTTGCCAGGCAAAATAGGCCTGACCAAGGGAAAGCAACCCAAGCGGCGCCATTAAGAATGCCAACGGCAGGGGATAGGGAAATATTTTGTTTGGCCTCCATATCACTCCAAACGCGTCATGGCCTGCCAGCCATTGGGTTTGGTCATAGGGATTTTGACCCGTCCACATCATGTGACCGGATAACCAGAAGAAGAAGAAATTCGAATTGGTGTAATCCTGGTGGGTGTAATTTTGTAACGCCTTGAAGTAAAATATCACCGCTAACAGGATTACCGTCAGGAGGACTCCTGATATCTTGAGAATGGATGAAAGGTTTCGTTTCATGGTTTGGCGAGGCTTTCGCAAATGATGAAGAATTATTGCGCTAGATCGATTTGCTTAAGTGTACATCATTTCCAAACCAGGAAATATAGTGCATGTTGGGTGAAGAGCTGAAAATGAACCAAATGCCGATTACAAGTCTTGCTAATCCGTTGGTTAAGAAAGTCCGCGCCTTGCGCCAGCGCAAGGCGCGGACTGAAACGGGATTGTTCATTGCCGAGGGGCTGCATCATGTCGGCGAAGCGCTGGAAGCGGGTTGGGAAATCGATTCGATTTTGTATTCCCCCGCTGTTCTTGCCAGCGAATTCGCGCGTGATCTGATCTCTCGCATCCCATCCGGGCTTCAGCCGGTCTCGGCGCAGGTGATGGATTCTCTGGCGGACAAGGAAAACCCACAGGGCCTTATCGCAGTGATTCATCAAAAGTTTACGCGGCTTGATGATCTAAGCTCATTGCATGTCGGCGCGGCGGTCGTCTCACCGCAGGATCCGGGCAACGTGGGGACTATTTTGCGTACCCTGGATGCCGTGGGTGCAGATGCCTTCTTCCTGCTCGATGGCGGCGTGGATCCTTATCATCCGACCTCCGTCCGTGCCAGCATGGGGACGATTTTTTGGAAACCGATCGTTCAAACTTCGTTCAGGGAATTTATGGATTGGTCGCGGCGCGGCGGTTATCAGCGGATCGCCACCTCCGCACATGCCGGACAAAGTTATCTTGACTTGAAGCCTCACGCGCCCTGGATTCTTGTCTTGGGAAGTGAACAAAAGGGACTTACGGCGGAACAGATCAAAGCCTGTGATGTCAGTGTTTCCTTGCCCATGCGTGGACGCGCCAGTTCGCTCAACCTTGCGGTCGCAGCCGGAATTCTTTTGTATCAATATACCGGTAGATAGTGACGGATATTGGGCGGATGGGTCACGGAGAAACAAAGGCGGGTGGAAAACAGCCCAAAACTATCTTTCTGTATCCGGGTCGGACTGCAAATGAGTTTCGATTAAACAAAACACGGATGGCTGGAAGTCATCCGTGTTGTATATCCTTGTCTGAATTTAAATCTCATCCTCGTCTTCATCCCAAGACTCTTCCTCTTCTTCTTCCAGGTCCTCCTCATCCCACTCTTCTTCCGATTCCTCCTCTTCCCATCCAGCGCTGCTGGCATCCTCCGATTCGGTGAAGGTTGCGCAGCCCGTGTCGGGATCTATTTCCACTGCCGCCGCGGAACAATATCCCTCGTCGAGGAAAACGCAGTTGATGTAGTGACAGCGAATACGAGCCATAAGATTTCTCCTAATTAACTGGCTGACGGGCCAGTCGAATGATGGAAAGTATGAAAAGTATGGTCATTGTGATTTGCGATGTAACACAAAATGGACAAAGCGCCTTGATCAGGGCCAGTTCCACATAGATCAGGTAAAGCGTAAAAAGGAATCCGATCAATGCCAGCCCGAAGACCAGCATGGTACCGTTCTGCTTCAGGAATCGATTGCGGTCCTCCATGAAGGTCAGCGCCGCGATCACCGCATAGCCGCCAATGCCAATGATTGCCACGGGGATCCCATATACTTCCGCATAAACGCTTGAATTAACTTTGGAACAACCGCCGTTGCCTAAACACATCCTCTGATTATCGGTCAGCTTGAAAATGGTCAGGTATGCCGAAACTGCCACACCCAGCAATGCCAGAGCAATTGAAATTCTATAGAGCCACTTGTCCATGTCACCTCATAGTATCCAGGCATCTGCCTGGCCGCTAATGGGGAGCGATTTTACACCAGCGGGCACGATAAGTAAAGCATTTGCCTGAACTAATGATAATAAATTTCCCGAGCCTTGATGCCCGGTCAATTTTGCGAATAAGGTCCCTGTGCGCTCCTCGATAATTGCACGTAAATAACTTTCGCGTCCATCTGACTCGATGGCTTCGGCAAGTCTTACCCTGACTGCGGTCCGGGTTACTGTTTTCAAACCGGCCAGTTGTCCTATAGCCGGACGTGCAAATACTTCAAAGCCGACAAAGGCGGAAACGGGGTTTCCCGGTAATCCCATGAACGGCACGCCGCCATAGTCACCGAAGGCCAGCGGTTTGCCTGGCCGCATGTTGACGCGCCAAAAGTCCAACTTGCCGTTTGACTCGACCACTTCTTTAATGTAATCCAGCGCGCCCACGCTGACGCCTGCCGATGAGATGATTAAATCCGCCTGCATGGCAATTGCTCGATCGAATAAAGATTGGATGGCGTCTTTTTCATCGGGAGCGATCCCGAGGGACAAAACTTCACAACCTGCCTGTGCGATCAGCGCCGATAAAGTGTATGAATTTGAATCGTGAATCTGTCCCGGCTTAAGCTGGGATTCAACCGGCATTAATTCGTCGCCGCTCGATAGCAGGGCCGCCTTTGGTTTCCGATATACGGAGAGATGGGATACTCCCAGCATGGCCAGCAAGCCAAGATCTTGTGCCCGCAGGCGGGAGCCGGTAAATAATATCTTTTGTCCGGCATTGGCGTCCATTCCGCGTGTGCGAATATTTTCGCCGGTTTTGACGCTTTTAAATGCTTTGACAGTTGCCGGTGCGGCCGTGCCGGCATTTCGGTTATGGAAATCCGTATCTTCCACCATGAGTACCGCGTCCGCACCTTTGGGAATGGGGGCCCCAGTCATGATGCGCGCGGCCTGTCCGTGTGCGAGGATGATGTCGGGGGCTGATCCAGCCGGTATATCGGCAACTACTCTCAAGGTCAGTGGGGAGGCGGGGGTTGCATTGACTAAATCGCCTGCCATGACCGCGAAGCCATCCATAGATGAATTGTCAAAGAGAGGCAGATCGGAGGAAATAATATCGGTGGCAAGCACGCGTCCCGCGCAGACCGTGAGAGGCAGAGTTTCAGCCTCAACAGGTTTGAAATGAGAAAGGATGCGCTCTTGCGCTTCGTGTACGCTAAGCAGGTTCATTGCGAAAGCGGGCGCATTATACCACCCCTTCGGGCTTTCCCGCCTAGCACTATCACTGGTTCACCATGGCCTTCTCAAAGTCTATGGTGAACCTATGCTTTGGCATTTTTTTAACGCGAAGCACGCAAAGTACGCTAAGATTCTTGTTTTTTCTTCGCGATCGCCTGCCCTCGCTCTTTGAGGGTAGCGCCCTTAGCGGTTCGTTCTTTAATCTTGAGAAAACCATAACTGGTTCACTGGTGGCTTTTGCTTTCCCTCGGCTTGTGAGGACTATCCGCTTACGCGGTGTGCTTCCATGACATTGGGAACATTTTCCAGTTTGGTCAGCACTTTGCTAAGCTGGGCAATATCCTGTACTTCCACGATCAATCGTAATTCAGCGAGACTGCGATTGACGTTGACCTTCACATCGGCGATATTGACTCCTTCATCGCTCAACAGGTTGGTTACATCGCTCATCAAACCCTGGCGATCATACGCTTTGATCCGTATCTGCACCGGGAAAGTGCTGACTTGTTGTCCCCAATCGACGCGCACGATCCGCTCGCGGTCGTTCAGCCTCAGGCGCAGAATGTTGGGACAATCCTGCCTGTGAATGGTTGCGCCGCGCCCGCGTGTAATATATCCGATGATCTGATCGCCCGGCGCGGGGTTACAGCATCTGCCCAAGGTCGTAAGCAAACCCTTCAACCCAACAATATTTACAGCCTCTGTTGTAGTGGTCGAAGGGGCGGGAACATTGGCTGTTATAAGATCAGCATTTTCTTCGGTTTCTGAAATTTCCTTGACGACTTTGCTTACCGACAAATCGCCCGTGCCGAGGTTAACGAACATTTCGTCCGGCGACTTGAAGCCGAGGTTTCGCGCCATCTTTTCAAAGTTGACCTCTGGAATTCCAAGTCTCTGTAGTTCGCGTTCCAACAGCAGCCGTCCCTGCGACAGGTTCTGCTGATAGTTCTCTTCCTTGAACCATTGGCGGATCTTGGATTTGGCCCGCTGGGTTTTTACTAAACCTAAATTTATGTTCAACCAGTCACGGCTTGGGCCGCCTCGCTTCGCGGTCAGGATCTCAACCTGGTCGCCAGTTTTTAGCTCGTGATACAACGGCACTAGTTTTCCGTTAACTTTTGCGCCGCGGCAGCGATGTCCAATATCGGTATGAACGTGATAGGCAAAGTCAATGGGAGTCGAACCTGCGGGCAGGTCGATGATATCGCCGCGCGGTGTGAAGACATAAACGCGATCTTTGAATACATCCGAATGCATTGATTCCACGAATTCGGTTGCGTCGCTCACATCCGAGCGCCATTCCATCATATTGCGCAGCCAGTTGATTCTTTGCTCGTAGGATTTATCCCGTTTCGTTCCTTCCTTGTAACGCCAATGCGCCGCGATGCCGTATTCTGCGTTCTGGTGCATTTCCGAAGTGCGGATTTGTACTTCGAGTGGTTTGCCGTCATCCCAGATCACGGCCGTATGCAGCGATTGATAAAAATTACCCTTTGGCGCCGCGATATAATCATCGAACTCGTTGGGGATGGGGCGCCAATGGGTATGGATCAATCCGAGCGCGGTATAGCAGGCGGCAATATCCGGGACGATGAGGCGGACGGCGCGTACGTCGCGCACAGCCTCGAAGGCTTTTCCTTTATCCTGCATCTTTTTGTAAATGGAATAGATGTGTTTTGGCCGCCCGCTGATTTCGATCTTTATGTCGTTCTTTTCAAAGAGGGCGCGCAGCTGTTCTTCAATGGCGCCGATCTGGGCTTCGCGATCGGGCCGCCGCTCGGCCAGTTGTTCTGCAATCTCCTTGTATTTTTGCGGGTTGACATAACGAAAAGCCAGGTCCTCAAGTTCCCACTTGATTTGCCAGATTCCAAGCCGGTTTGCCAGGGGCGCGAAGATGTCCAGCGTTTGCCGGGCGATGCGCAGCCGCTTGTCTTCCGGCATATGACTCAATGTCCGCATGTTGTGGAGGCGGTCTGCCAGTTTGATAAGCACGACGCGCACATCATCGCCCATGGCAAGAAATGTTTTGCGCAGGGTTTCGGACGCCATGTCGGCCTTGCGTCCCAATGAGGCCGGTGCAGCGGCTTGGACTTCTCCATTTTCGCTGCCGTCTTTTTCGGCGTGTTGATCGTCCCGCGAGACACGCGGCAGGTTTGTTAACTTTGTGACCCCATCCACCAGCGAGGCGACAATATCGCCAAAGTCGTTGCGGATATCCTTCAAGGTAACAGTGGTATCTTCAACGGTATCGTGCAAAAGACCGGCGGCCAGCACCTCAGGCGGCACACGCAATTCCGACAAAATCTGCGCCACCGCCAGACAGTGGTTGATATAGGGCTCGCCCGAGTTGCGTTTCTGCCCGCGATGTGCCTCTTCCGCCACCCGGTAGGCGCGTTGAACTAGTTCTTTATCGGCCAGGGTATAGGTTTCTGGAAGTTGTTCGAGCAGTTTTTCCAACGGAATGGTGTTCGCGGATGTTTTCATGTCCCCTATTTTACTTCTTCTGGCAATTTTTGATTTTTCTTGTTCGCAGGTGGAATCTGGCGCTGATGGCGGCGTTTTGGGGGAACTTTTGTTATAATCCTGCCATGAATAAAAGCCGGATATTCAAGCTCCTTTTTCTTTTGATTTTTCTAATTTCATCTGGATTGCGTTTAGGGTTGGTTCTGGTGGACCGCGATTCGAATGCTGTGATCGATATTATTTTGCGGCAGAACAGGCTCCCTGTTACGAACGAATGTGAAGAATGTTTTCAGCCCAAACTATACTATTATTTCGCGGCGAAAGCAATTGAAATAGGCAATATTAATCTTAATCACAAAGGCTCAATTGCGCTGGCTCTTCAGTTGATGAATTTTGCGGCAGGGGAGGCTGTGATCGTACTGGCTTATCTATTGATCAAGGACCTTGACGCACATTTTGAACATGTCGGAGTGATTGCCTTTGCGCTTGCTGCATTTAATCCGGCGTTGATGGCAACCAGCAGTTGGACCGAGAACGATACATTTGCTATTCTTTTTTCATCCATCGCTATTTACATCTTTTGGAAGTATTTGCGGACAAACGGAGTTGGCTGGCTGGCTGTCTCGGGGCTTTTTGTTTCCATAAGTCTTGCAACGAAGACCAATACCTGGAGTACTGCCCTGGCAATTATTTTGATCCTTTTAGTAAAAGCTCTTTCTGACAGGCGGCTTTTCAATACCTTGGCGGTCGTGATTTTTACGCTTGCGGTGCCTCTATTGACTTTGCTAAATCCTTTAAGCCAGTATTGGACCAATATCCGGCAATATGGATCCCCGATTACATTGAACGTTTCCCCGGAACCTTTTCCTTCTTTATTTGAAAAAACGTATGTACGACGACCTGGGATTATTTCCATCCAGGACGGTTTTTTTACATTTAAGTTCCTTGATTTGCTCCGATCACCTCGCTTGACACTCGGCGCAACGGATTACAATCCGTTCCGAACCTCATTTTGGGCGGATATATACGGCACGGCAAATTCCCTGCATTTCTTTAACTCACCTGATTCATGGCATACTCGTCCCGATTTTGAAACA
>PMLN01000020.1:3883-5926 GCA_003158885.1 Anaerolineae bacterium | reverse complement strand
TCCGGCTTGTCCGGGTTAGGAGATTACCGCTCAACAAGGCGTTCCCAGAAACCATCTTTCTCAAGTCAAAATTTTCCTGGCTGCTCACAACTTCACTCGATCAGTCAGCGAATCAAAATGATGATCACATATGTGCCCAGCTTGGAAGGCCATGTGATGAACTACAACATGTTCTATCCCCGTTGCTACACAGGCAGTGAAGTCGCTCTGCCGATCTATACCTGAGCAGATGCTCCGGAGCGAAGAACCGCCTATGTTGGGCGGTCCTTCGCTGTCGGATGGATTTATGGCATCATGCTACTAAGGTACCTCTTCCAGAAGTACACCACCAGCAAAGTCAGACCAACGGGAAGAAGGAAGTCATAGACGCCGGTGAAGAAGCCTGTGACATATTGTCCGAGGTTGAATGACCCGATGACTGCCAGTGAAAGGGCTTCCTTGACCGCAAAAAGCAGCAGGACGCGGATGCCAAAATTCACCACATCTTCCGAGTCCAGGAAGAAGAGCCCGGACAGGATCCCGGCCAGGATCAGGAGCCACGAGATTACCATGGCCGCTGCACCTCCCAGGGGCAAAAACCCGCCGAATGCCCCTAGCAGACCGGCGACGATGATGCCGATCAGATAGACCCATTTGGCCCATTCCGCGCCAGAGGCGGAGTTTGATGCAGAACCTGCTTTCTTTGACGGCATAAGACACTCTCCTTAATATGAAATTTGAATTTCTACTGCACATTAAGAAACACTTAGAATAAACAAAGTTGCGCCACATGTCGCAGCGCCCATGGCTTTAGGACGCTAAACACGTACCTTCACAAATTAGCACATCTGTTTTATAATTATGGAGATGTCTAAACCAGAGCCCGAACCTCAGCCCAAACGTGGCGCCCCGCGCGGCAACAAAAATGCCCTCAAATATGGCTTCTATGCCCGCGCCCTCACCCCCGAGGAACAGCGCGACTCATCTGTGGCCACTGGCCGTTTTCGCGATGAGATCAACCTCCTCAAGGTGCTGGTCTACCGTATTGCTCTGAGTATCAAACCTCCCGATGGCGGGGAACCGGTTCTTTCCTTCCGCGAAAACTTGGAATCCTTGCACGCACTTACCATGGTGATCTCCCGCCTCTATCGTTTTTACTACCTCGAACATGGGGCCTCGCGGCGTTCTGACACCAAAGCTGCTAAGGAAAGATTGGATGATTCCGAATTCATCGAGGGTCTCGCACAAATGCTTGATCAGACGAAAGAGGAGTTTGAGAAAGAACTTGATGATGACTACAGGAAGAGTCTTGGGGAGCACTTGGGTGACCCCAACGCTCTGAAACATGGCTTTTACTCCTCCGCCTTTAAACCCGATGAGCTCCGCCGGCTCGACTTGGCCGATCAATCTGAGATTGTGGATGAGATCGCACTCCTGCGTACTCTCAACAAACGCTTGCTGATTTCGATGAGGGACGTTTCAAAGTTGGAACGGCTCGATCAACTCAGGGCGCTCCGCGTCATCACCTTTTCCTGTGTCTGTATTCAGCGCCTGGAAAATCTCCTGTTCCATCTCATTCATATCCCCATCTCTAAGCATGAATTCTTGAAGAGGGATATTATGGGTGCGATAAAAGAGGTTGCCGATTCCAAACATTTAGGCGATCGCTTTGATGAATCCAAACGTACAGTACATAGTTTTAAGGAGTGAGCGCCTGCCGCTCGCTCCCTTCCAGACGAATTGTTCCTCTTTTTGTTCCTCAGAAACAATTCGGTGCTTATCCGGGGCTGATTTGTAATGTAAATAATCTTGACCGTCTTTGTCTTATTTACTCATATTACTGGTAGGGGCACAGCAGTACGCTCCTTCGTCCAACCCCGTAATTTCCTCCGCTGTGCCCTTGAACCATCCACATTTGCTTCCTCCCTAAATCCGATGATCGCGGCTAAACATCCGCAACCTAAATTTTCCTCATCGTATTTGGCTAGCCGAAGCGGCAACAAGCCGCCATCGGCTGTCTCTGCATTGGTGAAATGCAGAGGGAGGGCAGGGTAGGGCTAGGTG
>PMLN01000020.1:0-3810 GCA_003158885.1 Anaerolineae bacterium | reverse complement strand
GAGGGCAGGGTAGGGCTAGGTGCACAGCAGTACGCAACTTTGTTTAGCCCCGTAAGTCCCTCCGCTGTGCCCTTCGCTCCTCCTCATCTGCAACAACATTACCTCTCATCACTTCCTCCCCAAATCCGATGATCGNNGAGGGCAGGGTAGGGCTAGGTGCAAGCAGTACGCTCCTTCGTCCAACCCCGTAATTTCCTCCGCTGTGCCTTTATGATGTTTTCTGTCCGTAAGCTCGAGGAGACCTTTGGTCATAATGTGGCGCGGTTTAGGAGACCCCGCGCTGGCAGGGTTGAATGAGCATGGATATTGGGTGTCACACTTGGGCTTGAATGTACAAGTATCTTTAAACGACCAACGCAGGGACACCGTGATTAAGCATGAGACTTGCCGCAGTATGCCGTAGACCATGAAATCGTATTCCTGGCAGGTCAGTCAGCAATGGGAGCGCCTACGCTGAAAGAACGCAGTGCAAGCAGGCGTGCTCTGTGACCCTTACTGAGTTAAGAACATTCCAATTGCTGCGATAGTCATAATCGCTGCGGTTCCCCAACCTAAAAAACGTAATAGAGGCGAAACGACACGCGTGCCCATGACTTTGGGGTTGCTCGTCAGCAGTGTGACCAGGACGATTAATGGAGGAGCTAGAACACCGTTGAGAACCGCCGAATAAAACAGCATCTTGACCGCGTTGAACCCAACAAAATCCAAAGCAAGTCCCAAAAGCATCGAAATAGCCACGACTGCATAAAATCGCTTCGCCAAATTGGGGCGGGATTCTAAATTTCCACGCCATTTCTCCGCTTCGGCAATCGCGTACGCTGCCGACCCTGCCAGGACGGGAACGGCCAGCATGCCTGTACCGATGATGCTGAGCGTGAAAAGAAGAAAAGCCCATTGTCCGGCCAGTGGACGCAATGCCAGCGCCGCCTGTTGCGCAGTTTTAATATCTGTACTCCCGTGAGCATGTAATGTGGCAGCCGTCGTCAGTATAATGAAATACATCACCAAATTGGAAAAGAACATCCCGATCAGAACGTCGGTTCGTGCAATACGCAATTCCTCATCGGTTGCGCCTTTGCGTTTGGCGACCGTCGTCTTGCCATGTGTTCTCTCTTCATCGACTTCCTGGGAGGCTTGCCAGAAGAAAAGATATGGGCTGATCGTCGTGCCGAGAATCCCTACAAAAGCCGCAAGAAACGCCCTGGACCATAACACCTGCGGAATAAAGGTGGCATGCAGGACCGCGCCCCAATCCGGTTGAGCCAGAAAAGCTGTCAGAATATAAGAAAAGAGTACGAGCGTCAGCCATTTGAAGATTCTTGCAATGGTCCGGTAGGAGGAGAAAATGAGCACCAAAATAATCACCACTGTAAAAATGGGTGTCCAATAAAATGATTTAACGCTCGTGACCAAGGCCGTGGCTTCCGCCATCCCGCCCAGATCGGCGCCAATGTTAAACACATTCGCTACGATCAACAGCAAACAAGCTCCCCACAGCACCCAGCGTGGATAATAACGTCGTATGGCTCCCGCCAGGCCTCGCCCGGTTACTAGGCCAAGACGGGCGCACATCAATTGCACGGCAGCCATTAATGGAAAAGAAAAGAGCGCCATCCACAGCGGCAGATAACCGAAGGTTGCTCCGGCGACGGAGTACGTTGAAATTCCTGAAGGGTCATCATCGGCTGCCCCGGTAATTAAACCGGGTCCGAGGTTGGAAAAGAACTCTCCAACTGTTCCTCCCGGATTTTGGCTGTGATCTGTTTTTGTTCTCAACTCAGCGTTCGATCCATATGCGTGTCATTCGAAGGTTGCAGGCGACTGCCTCTATAATACCCAATAATCCCATTTGACCTCAACTGTCAAAATGTCAGGATAATCTTCCCAAGCTTTGCCGCAGTAGCTTGTCAGCACCAGGGGCTGGGTTATTGAGATATTCAAAAATAAAACCATCCATATTGTTGACATATGGAAATAGTATCACTCAACCTGCCATTATGGTAACCTTAACTTGCCATAGCTTTCTTGGGGTTGCGTATTCAAAGGCACTGACATCGGGGGATTCTATCTCATAAGGGGACGATATTGTAGGCTGAAACGCAAGCAGAGCTGGAACCCCACAAGCATAATAAGGCCGGCGTGACGACAACCGCAGGTCCGTCCCCCTACTGGGGGAGATAAACATTCCCCAACCGCTGGATGCGGCCGGGGAGTGTTTGGCTTATTATAAATTGACAGTAGTTTTCAAGCTTGGACCAAGCAGGTGCCTGAATTTTGATATCCGGCTAATTTTTTGTTGAGATGCAGGCTGGAAATTCCTGTAAACGCGCACATTACAAACAATCAAACCACGAACATCAGGAGAAATATTCCATGACAATACGTACCGCAGAAGCCTTCTGGGAAGGAAACTCGAAAGACGGCAAAGGCAAAATGAGCTTGGGAAGCGGCGCATTTGAAGGTGCCTATTCACACAGTTCCCGCTTTGAAGATGGCAACGGTACCAACCCGGAGGAATTACTTGGCGCCGCACATGCCGGCTGTTTTTCGATGGCGCTCAGTTCTGAATTGGGGAAAATTGGCCTGGCGCCTCAATCGATACATACCCGCGCCCAGGTGACGCTCGGAAAAATTGGAGACAAGAACCGCATCACGTCAATCCATCTGGAGACGGAAGCCAGGGTGCCTGGCATCACCCCGGAGCAATTCCATGATATCGCCGAGGCGACCAGAACAAGTTGCCCCGTTTCAGTCGCGCTGGCGAGTGTTCCGATTACCCTGGATGCCAAACTAATTAGCTGATCCATTACCCTGAGGCTGTGCGGCCGGAGGGTATTGGCACACATATTTTATCTACCCAATATACTTTTCAAAGGAGTATCCCGCCCATGCCTGGTTTTGGAACACCGTTTTCTGGTTTTGCCTCTGAACATACACTGAGCCATGAAGAACTGGTTCGTGCTGTTCGTTTCCTGGTGGCTTCGGAATACGAGGCAACCCAGCTCTATATGCAGCTGGCTGACTCAATTGACCATCCTTTCGCTCAGGCNNATCACCTGGCCCCAGATGAGGAGAAACTCTACCAAAAAGGGGCTAAAGAGGATGATGAAATCCTGAAAAAAGTGAAACGAGTTTAACCGGTTAGGGGAATTGTCTGCAAAGAGAAGATCCACCGCCGAACAGGGCTTTCCCAACGATCATTACCCAATCCTTATAATCGCTTGATAGATTGGGGGGACCTTGGGAACATTCAACGGTTGGCGGGCTATGTAAACGCCCACACCATCCACAAACCGGTCATGGCTATACCGATGGCAAACCGGCTAACAAAAGACCAGCCCCAGCCCACGAGCATGGCTCGCACGGTATTCAATGCCGGGCGCCAATTCTTGCGGTGGATCCACTCCGAGATGAATAATCCCAACGGTGCGGCCAGCAGTCCGATTAGCGGCGTGAACGCCAGGCTGAAAATAATCCCTGCCAGGTTGCTGACCCAAATCGAGATCCACGCCGCGCCGCTCTGCCGCGCCTTCGCTCCCATGAAAATATTGTCCACGATGCTGCCGAACACGGCCAGGAGGGTGATCAAGATAAAGATGATCCAACCTTTGAGACCAAAGCTGCCCGCCGCAATTCCATAGATCAATGCCGCCAGCCATATCACGACCAGGCCGGGGAAGATCGGCACGATGAGTCCCACCAACCCGATCAGCATGAAGATCAGCGTCAACCATTGCGTGAGAAATTGCAGCCAGATTTGCATATGCTTCAGAGTCCGTGGACTATGGCCTTCTCAAAGTCCATGGTGAA
>PMLN01000007.1:16539-16768 GCA_003158885.1 Anaerolineae bacterium | reverse complement strand
GCCGGTGTCAGGCAGCGTACCTATATTCCTTTATTCTCTCCGCACGAGTTCATCTGGCGTCGGCCTTTGGAAAAACTCAATCCATGGCTTCATCATCTCGATAGATATGTAGAAGCTCTCGTGTGAAGGTTGTGAATTCCTTTTCTCGAGTCTCCTCAATAGCTCGTCTTCCGACACATCTAGAAAATGGACTTCACTACTGGCACCAAGCTGCTTCGCTCGCAACCGA
>PMLN01000007.1:0-16529 GCA_003158885.1 Anaerolineae bacterium | reverse complement strand
ATTTTCCAAAGCATGGCCTCGATTAGACTATGCCTGTCATCGTGGTCGGGCTCTTTTGCATCTTGACCAAAAAGAAGCACATGCCACTCATCAGTTGTCAATCGGAGTGCCGAACACTCCCGTTCAAGCTTTCTCGCAAGCGTTGTTTTCCCTGAAAAAGGAAGTCCAACCATCAAATGGAGAGTTGCCAAAATGCTACTCCTGGTGTTCCTTATAGCCGCCCAACGGTAAACATGAGCCGCTGCCGGGGTCAGTGAATAGCAAGTGAATTATAGCTCGTTTGAGATGTGAACGCAGTGCGCGAGGGTCGAAGATACCGAGTGCTCTTCTCGGTGCGCACTCCATCTGGCGGCAGGGAGAATTAAAACCGCTATTTGCCTGCGAATTTACGTCTCCAGCCTCTATCTGAAGGTTGGAGACGTTTCATTATTCGAGGATCTCCACAAAGCGGGCGTGCCAGGCCATGTTGCCCTCTGTAAAGCCCTGAGAGCGAACCTTGACCTTCAGTCGGCCTTGAGCGGTGAAGCGGCGCTTGATCTCTTGCTTATCGTCACGAGTGAAGCCGGTTCCTACGGCGCCCAGCGAGCTGCCATCCAGGCTTGAAATCACCATTGCGCCGAACGCATGACCTTGCGCGGTTGTAGGCGTCAATGAAGTCACCAAGGCGTCGAACTCGGTGAGATACTTCGTGCGAACATAGCCATCGTCCGTCTTCTTGCCGGCATACAAAGGCAAGTCGCGCCTGAACCACACTTCCCCTTCCCTACCCTTCTGATGCTGCTCGTCGCAGAGCGCCTGTTTCTCTTCCTTGCTTCGCGCTGTCGTTAGCGGCACAAAAGAACGGCCTTTCAGCACCAGCAGAGTGGCAATTTCGCGACCCTTGGCAACACGCGCACTTTGGTCCAGCATTTCGTGCCCAGAATGCCACAGACTCGAGAATATGAAATACGCCTGGTACGGTTCTTTCTCCGGCTCTCCATGTTCCGCATTGTACGTGGCGGCCTGCGATCCCGTGCGATGCTCGCCGCCGTTGCAGTCCAGATAGGTCAGCTCACCTTCCAGAATAAAGCTGCCGATCTCTTGCGCCAGCTCACGAAGAGCAATGTTCATCTCATCATTCGGAGCGCCGTTGAGCTTCATTTGGCGGGATTGATAGTAGACCCGGTCCTTGGATGCGAATACGATCAACTTGTTCCCGTCGATCTTGCGCTGGCCCCAGTAATTGGAGTTGTTGATGTACTTCTCGCGGGGAGAACTGGCATCCACCGGTTGCATGGGAGCGAACGCTCCCGGCTGCATGGTATTGGGGAATTCCATGATGAACTGCGGTTCAGCCGGCTTCGCCGGTGCGCTGCGCGCAGGCGCTGACGCAATGTTTCCGTTGTCGGAAATCTCGATCCCTTCAAGCTGAGCGGCCTTCTTGTAAAAGCCGGCTGCCATCTCAGGATGGCCCTGGTTGAGCGCCTGCTGGGCCAGCAGCAGACACTTCGGCGCAGCGATCCCCTTGCCGTAATCGCGCAGGTAGGCTTGCGCACCCCTCTCGCCTTGCTTCTCAAGGCCGCGGGCGACAATGCGCGTCTGCCAACGTGTAATGATGTCTGCCGGCACCCTTCTTTGTGGCGGCTTGCTGTTGATATAGTCTTGCAGGTTCATAACGCCTCCATAGGTTTATAAAAGCTTGAGCCGCCAGGCATCCGGCGGCTCAAGCTTTAGTCAGCACGATCCATCTCCCTTTTGACCAGTTCAGGCGTCACCAGGGAGATGGCGATCCTGACCATCGTTTTGTATTTCTCGCTTCTGGTATTCTGGTGAATTCCATTCTCGAAACCGTTGCCTTTCAGCATGTTGTCCACCAAATCCCTAAAGGCTGAGCGAACGTTGTAGATTTCCCCGAAATCATAGTCAGGGTTATTGGGATCCATTTTCGGGAAAGCCTTGCGTAAGCTGGGCAGGACTTCGTTGTAGGCATCCTTGAAAATCAGGTTGGGAGAAAACCTCGACCGCCTCATCTCTACCTCTCTCCAGGCAGCATCATGATATAGCCGCCTTCCTCGGCATCAACGTAGCCCACTTCCACATAGATCTTTATTTCCGACAACGGAAAGTCCGTGAATGGAATGCTCTGCTCGGCCAATTTCCGACCATCGCCATCGTCCGCCACGAGGATCGCGGTGTTGTCGGGGCTCACCTTGAGCCTCCAGACCTGGAATTCTTCTCTTTGCAAAGCCAGTTTGGTTTTGATGTGCGAGAAAATGGCGTCGAGCAGCCATGCAGCGCCGTTGTCGGCAACGAACTTCATGCCGTCGGTGTAAAAGAACCGGCGATCCAACCAATGGCGATACCAGGTATTCGTACCGTTGTTGAATTGAGCGAGGTTATGAGCGAATTCATCAGGTTTCATGGCGATACCCGTTCGACTTGATGGAGAGCTTTGGAAATCTGCTCGCGCAATTTCTGATCGAACGCGCCGGAGTTACTGTCCATGACCAGGGTTTGATGAAGGAGATCCCAGACTTCATTAGGAACGACCAGCATGACCGTGTCTTTCGNNAGATCCCAGACTTCATTAGGCACGATCAGCATGACCGTGTCTTTCGTGGCGATTTTCCGGCACTTGAGCCACTCCGCTGCAATGCGATCCATGTCTTCTGGGGTGACGCGAATTCCACCACGAAGTTCCTTGCCAGACTTTCCGATACCGGAAATTCCAGCCATTCCGCCGCGTATGAATATGACTGCTTCCCGGATTTCCGGCATTCCGTTACGGTTCTCCATCCAGGAACCGTCTGTAACCTTGATTTGTAGGTCCATTATTCCTCGCATTCCGCGAAAAGCTTTTCAAGCTTCTGGATATTAATAAGGCCGCTATCCAAAACTCCGTACCTCTCGCTATCGCACATGAAAGACAAGTCGCCATCCGGCCACACCTGAACACGAAAGCCGGATAATTGGTATCCTTCACCAAGCTTCCTGAGTGTGTTGGGGTGAATGGAGGAACCAGCAATAACTTCGCCGTTGCTCTCAACGAGACTGGCTATTTCTGAGTTGTAGCCAATCCACTGGCTCAAGTGTTCAAAATTTAAGCTGGAGAATGACGGCCAGTTCTTTTTCATTTGGTTTGCGAGTTTAACAATGCCACCCAGGCCAATAAGACTTCCGTCTTTTATTTCAACAACACACATTTCTGGCACTGAGCCGTCTTCACATCCATTGTTGACGTCAAGTATTAACCATGCTTTTTTCATCGTGCCTCCTCCATAGTTGCTGCGTGCGCCAGGATCCAATCATCTTGACGCTTTTCTGTCATCGGAAACTCAAGCTGCACTGCACCAGAACGCACTACCCAATCAGGGAGTTTGGCCGGATAGAAACAAACAATGCAGGGCCAGTCAGGGTCTGCTGGAAAATCAGGGAATACGATGACCCACATCTCGCCGGCCTTTTCCAGCGTGCCCTTGGATCCCATCGGGACCAATCCCGCCGACTTGCCCTTTGCACCCTTGTACTTCGCCACTCCAGGCCAAATCTGATCGCGGGTAATCATCACCTGGTCGCCGATCTTCAAGTTGGTTTCGTTTTCAACGGTTTTCATTCCTCTCCGACAAGAACGAATTTGCGTTCCACCAACTCCAGTGTGTCGTGATCGTAGTCCCAAGGGAACTTGTGTTTGACCACATATTTCAGCCAGGGATGGATAAACTTGTCCAACTGTTCCGGGTTGCATTCTTCGATATTGAAGTCGGAGACCGCCAGAACTCCCTGCACTTCGCCGGCCAGGTTCAAATTGCGGATGTCTTCCGCATCATGCGGAAGAACAATGAACACGCCGATATGAGGTTGCTCAAGCCCGTCATCATTGGGATACCATGTTCCAATCCAAATGGTAGGTTCTTTTATCATGGGATTGTCCAATCCTTTCCGTCTCTATGCGCCCAGAGCGAGGTGATTGGCTCATCGTTTTCTTTGTTGAGTTCATACACATCCACGTTCGCGCCGGTTCCTCCATCGCCTTGAATATGAAGGCTCAGATCTCCAACGGTGATCCAGCATTCCTGGCCGGCCAGCGTGTAATCGAGGTCGCCGTCCTGCTGCAAGGGATGACACTCCCAGCAGCAATGATCGCAAACGATGTTGTCGCAATCACATCCTTCGTGATTTGTGCAATCCGGGTCATGCGGAGAGTGCGCGTCCTCTTCGTCGATGGGTTCATGGCATGCCTGGCATTCACGTTTAGCCATAATTCGTCCATCCCTTCTCTTCGGGAGCCAGGTTCAGCCTTTGAAGTTCGCCCATGAGAGGCGTTGAAACAAAGAGATCGTTGTGACCGAAGATGACATACACCTTTCCGTCTTCAAGCTGGTCGTATACGTCTCCCAGGTTGCTGCTGTAACGAAATATGTCCACGGAAACAACCTCGCTCCATTCACCCACCGTGCAGGTGATCTGCTGGTCAAGCCGTTCAGCGAGAGAGGCAAGAATATCCAAGCACCAGTCTGTCTCGCGTTCAATCATGCGGCGCGCTTCCTTGATTGCGCCTTCGTTTTCATCGGCGAGATATTCCGCAATTTGTTCGTCGCTAATATGACAATGCAGTTTTAGAAAGTTTTCGTGCGTGGCTTCGAGAACCCAGCCCCAATTGGGTGCGCTTCCTGAACTCATGATTTGCCTCACTTTCCGACGACGGAATGTTTTCGCTTGGCTTTCTTTGTGACTTTGTCCTGACCCATGTCAGAGCCAAAGATCCGCATGGCGGCGCCGTTCCCGTCCGCGGTCAACTTGCAAGCTGCGGCGTCCCCCTCCACCCAGCTTCGCGCCCGAAACGCAGCGAACACTCCGCTGGGAACGAAGGAATTCAATCCTTTGTTTGTGTTCCGAACCAAATGTGCAAGCCACAATTTTTGCTGACTGTCGATGTTGTCGATGAGTAGTTCCATGCACTCTCCAGCGCATCTAGTCCTTGAAGGGATCCTCCACATCTGCCGGAGCCATCAGCACTGCCATGGGCTCCAGAGTATGGAGGATGCGGATGGTCTCGCCCTGTGCTTTCAGGACGTTATCCAGCGGGCGATATACCTGCGGGGCTTCATCTGTGTCGCCGCCATACAGGATCACTTTCTTCGCCAGCAGCATGTCATTCATCATTTCGCGGGAGATCTGACCTTTTCCCGTGCGAACCATTTTCCCGCCGACCCATTTCTTCTTGCCAGCAGCCTGGGTGCGGGACATGAGGCGCCCTGCTCCGTGAACCGTGGAATACAGCGCAGTTCTGGAAGCCTCCGTGTCAACGCCTTCCACAATTGCGGAGATGTCGCCCATGGACCCGCCGATAAATCCTCGCTGTCCAGGGAAAGCCGGCGTGGCGCCCTTGCGGATGACCCAGAAGTCCCGGCCTTCGTGTCTCTCCTTCCAGGCGAAGTTGTGATGATTGTGAACGCGCTCTATGGCTTGAGCGCCCATGATCTCCAAAACACGCTCCACCACCCAGGTGCGCCCGGCCATGGCATATAAGCCCGCCAATTGCATGGCGGTAATATATTCCTTGCCGAGTTCCGAATTGACATCCAAGAGCGTGGGAGCCTGCATGATCCCGTCTTTCCCACCGCCGGCCTTGATGTAGTGCTGGGCAATGTGATGTCCAAAACCGCGCGAACCGAAGTGAACACCCACCCATAGCCAGTCGTGTTCGTCCTTCAGGATGTCAACGAAGTGATTGCCGGCGCCGACGGTTCCAAGCTGGCCTTGAGCGATGGGAAGCAGTTCCTTGACCGCAGGAATATTCCAGGCATCGTGGCTGTATACCATTGCGCTTTCGACAATTTCCTTGTTGACCTGTCCAATACCAAACGAAATGGTGCGGGCAATCTCGTATACCAGGTCGCTCCAATAACCCACATTGTTGGTTTTGAAGGTGGTACGAACTGCGAGATTTCCGCAACCGATGTCATATCCCACGCCCGACGGCGAAACCACACCCATGTAGGCGGCCACTCCGCCGATCGGCATCGAATATCCCAAGTGTCCGTCAGCAGCCAGGACCGCGCGATATACGCGCTCATCACTGGCGATCATGTTGATCTGTTCGATGGTTTGGTCATCATGTTCCCCAAACTGAAAAATCTTATCGGCGATCTGTTTCATGCTACCTCCATAATGGAAATTAATTACAACGGCGAGCACGCCGCGCCGACCGCTCCAGGGACCGGACCCGCCGGATGTGCGGCAATCTGCGCCGCATGTTCAACAGGCGAATGACCTTGATCTGATGCGGGATGTCCGGGAAGCCCAACGCCTGGAGCTTGATGGCTGCCACCCAATCCCTGCCATTTGCCACGTCAATGCTCAGGTTGTCGTACAGTTGCTTCATGGCCGACATGTGATCCTTCCGTTATCGGAAACTTGTGCCACTCCACCTCGAAGGAGGCGGTTTCCTTGTTGAATGTCAGAGTGGTCTTGTCGTAAAGCTTGGCGTTCGCCAGTTCGGGAAACGCCCGCCAGAGACGGGACCAAATCATATTGATGATGATCTCCGACAAAGCATGCCGGAGCACGTGGATCCGTTTGCTCTGCCTGCTCCACAGCATCACCGGCCCACCCATCAGATCGGTGATCCCCAAGCTCACCACTACACGGTCACGGTACTGTCTAATCGTTCCCATTCAATCCCTGCTCCATAATCTACAAGTAAACGCCAAAATTCCTGCATGGCTCTGGCTTCTTTCCGCGAGAGATGCACATCGTATTCGTTGAGGGCCGGCTCGCCGTTGTCCAAAGTTCGACCTTTGAAAAAGCCCGGGAAGCTCATACCGGCCATGTCGAAATTGAAATAGCTGAACTCGTCATCATCGATGGTGGAGATTTCCCAGGCCAGCCCATGGTGAGCCGCGATCACCTTGCAACCGTCGATGAATTTGTCAAGCTCATTCATGGACAGTATGGGCAGACTCCAGGATAAGCGGCTGGGTAACATCAAATCCTTGATGGTAGGTCTCATTCTTCCTCCTCATCCAGGATGTCTTGAAGATCATCCTCGGATAATTGATCAAACTCGTTTTCTTCCTCATCCACGATGTATTGAATGTGGGGATCGTAGGGAACTTCGGTGATGAAGTAGCCCATGCGGTTCGCAAAATGCCAGCCTTCGTTGATGCGAGAGCCGTCTTCATCGATCATCGTCCAGATTGTGTGAGGATCTTTGCTGCGAGCTTTGGCGACTGCTTCGTATTCGGGTCCAGAGGTCTCGAACATATAGCCATCAACAGAAGCGTTTTGATCGATGAAATTCTTTATAGGCTTGAACATGCGGACCCATTGTTCCCAGCCCAATCTCAGAACACCATCCTTTGGCAGCGGCTCACACTCCGGACACCAAGTAATGTCTTCCGCATCTTCCCTGGCGGCAACAGGATTGTGCGCATGCCAACCGCAGTGCTGGCAGAGCGTGGTGTGTCCCGCCGTTCCCATGCCCGCTTGACCGCATTTGGGACAATGCGTTCCGCTATCCCTGACCTCGCGCCATTCGGTCGCCCATTCCGGCTCCCACTCGAACTCGATCATTCCGACAGCGGAAACATCCGGATGTTCTCCCCGGTATTGATCTTCAGCGGCTTCAGCGATCTCGCCTTGCGTGTGGCCGTCACAGCCTTCATCATCCAACTCAAGATCCAGCGTATATGGCCGCCAGGTGTGATCAGGCAGGCACACCGCCAAACGAACTCGATAACCTATCAGCATTTCTGCCTCCGTAATATTTGGACTCCAAATGGTGCGCTTAGTGAACATTCGTTTCAGGAACATCTGTGCTATACTGCGCGTGGAGGTTCGTATGGATCTGACTTTGAGAACAGCTCTTCAAAACTATCATCGGAATTTGATCGCCGAGAACAAGACACCCAAAACCATCGAGGGCTACATGGATGGTCTGAAAGTCTGGGTCCAGGATATTGGGCCTGAGCGACAGGTGTCTTCATTGAACATTGCAGATGTCCAGGAACACATCATTTCCCTGCGAACCAAACCCGGGATCACCACAGGCTCCCTGATGTCCTCCCATTCCATCGCCAAGCGGTACGCCGTGATCCGGACCTTCGTTCGCTGGCTGCACGTGCACGGCTGGCTGCCTTCATTAATACTGGACGGTTATCAGGCGCCCAAGATCTCGAACGAGCTGCCCAGTCCGCTCAGCCCCGATGAAGTGGCGCGCCTGTTCGTCCTGCTGCGCAACCATTCCTTCCGCGACAAGGTGATCATCGAGTTCTTTCTCGACACCGGCGTTCGCCTGGAAGAGCTGGCCGGCCTGACCATGAACCGGCTCGATCTCGATGACGGCTGGGCCACCGTCATCGGCAAGGGACGCAAGACCCGTCGCGTTCCGCTGGGCCCCATCCTGGTGCGCGATCTGTTCGAGTATGTCTCCGTGCACCGGAAGCCGAAGCACAAGGATGAAGCGATCGTCTTCCTGAGCGAGCACGGAGAAACTCATGGCTGCGCCTTCAAGTATGAAGGCGTGCGTCAGATGGTGGACCGCCTGCTGACCGAGATCCGCGTCACCGGGAAGCATGGCGCACACACCCTGCGCCATACCTTTGCCACCATGTACCTTCGGAACGGCGGCTCCCTGGAAGGGCTGCGCATCATCCTGGGGCACACTGATATCAAGGTTACCCAGCGATATATTCACCTTCTGGGATCGGATGTTCAGAACGAGCATCTGCGGGTGTCTCCGCTGGAAAGCCTGAGGTGACGTGAGATATAAGAAGCGAAAGACCCTGATCTGTACTTTGTTCACTTTGCTCCGCCTGTTGAATAAGCAGGCGGAGTTTCTTTCTCTGTTCCTCGATGAAATCCAGGGACTTCTGGAGCAATAAGCGTGCATTGACGAATTCGTATGGAGCACTGTTGTATTCGCCAGAGTCCATGGCCTGCCTGGCTTTCTCGACAAAGTCCTGAGCCGTACCCAGATCATCGCGAATATCGGTCAGGGTTGCGCTTATCTTATGATCCATTTCGCTCCTGCTGAAATCACCAGGTTGTACATGTAGTTCTCGCCGAACAACCTGGTGTTGTAGTAGAGGAAGTTTTTCCAGAACCCGTTCTCGGTAACAGGCACTTCGACCCCTTCGCGTTTGCGGTAGTACGCCTGCGAAGACCGCCATACGAAACTCGTGAATAACCGGGCGAGGTCATTGGGGATCGCTTCCATGGTGAGCGAGGTGTGAAGTTTGAATCCATGCAGGTTTCTGTCGTCGGAAACCACGTAGATGACCGGGCAGTCCGAGTTGCACCATTCCGGCGCCGCCCGCTTCAGGGTGATGATGTGATGACCGCGATGGTCGTCATAGCAAAACTGATTGATCATTTCAACCATCCTTCAACGGCAGCCAGAGCCAGCTTGGGCTCCGCAAGCAAAAAGTCGTCAATATCTTTGTACTGTTCCGGGGGACGCTTGATCTCGGCCCGCAGCATCTCAGCGCGCTTCACCGCATACTCGTCCATCATCCGGCGCACTTTTGGATCCGGATCGTTGTCGGCCACCAGGATCCTACGGCTTGACCAGATCATGTGTGGAAGAAGCTCCGCGCAGGCTGTGCTTTCTCCGGCGGTCGGAGCGCATACCAGGAAACCATACTGGTCCAGAAGCATGGCGGCGATCTCGCCTTTTACGATCAGGATCGGGTCTGGGCTGTAATAGATCCCGTTCAGGTTGAACAGTCCGTTGATGGAGCCTTCCATCGACGCATACCGGTCGCGGACATGCACTGCATGCACATTGCGCATCTTGATGCCTTGCAGTCTTCCGAAGTGAAAGGCCGGCATAGTCATCCACGTCTTGCCGAACATACCCGATTGGCCGACCATGAATTTCTTGAGGGTCTCCGGTTTCAAGCCGCGCATCTTTGCATATTCCAGCACCTCCGCTCCAGGCGGAACGAACGTTTCCCAAATGTCATTGGGCAGCGCCGGCGTTCTGGGAGCCCTGGCTGGCGGGGAGATTTTGTATCCGGCGCTCAGGATCTCCAGTGCCCGCCTGACATGCTCCCCATTCAAGCTGTCGTAGTTGGAAATTTGAAGATATCCGATCAAATCGATCACGTCGCCGGATGCTCCGCATGCTCCGAAGCAATGGAAGTGCTGATGCCCATCCTTCATGGAGATGCTGAAGGAGGGCGTGTTGTTGTGATGCGGATGCTGCGGCAGCGGACATACGATCAGTTTTTTGTTGGTGGGGATTCCAAGAATGCTGTAGATGTCATATAGCTGCCTGGCTTCGTACACCCGGGAATGCCGCAAACCTTTTCTCACCATAGCGTCGCCTGCGTGAGCTTGATTTCATTAGGCCTGGCAGGGCGGATCGCTTCCAGCGCCCGAAAGACCCAGTCAATAAATTTATATCGGTCTGCATGGATGACCGTCCACTCTTCGCGAACATAGTCATACGATCGATCTTCGGGAGCGATGGCAGTCTTGAAGCGGGCAAGATCATCTTGAAAACGAGGCCGCTTGATCTGTACTCTCAAGGTCGTGGAATTGATCGCGTGAACAGATAACATGGTGACCTCCAAATCACCAAAGCGCCGTTAGGCGCCTGGTGATGGATTACAAGGAGAATGTTTGGAGCCAGTAATTGGGGATGTTGTGGACCAACCGGTGTGGCTTGGCAACGCCTTGAGCGATCTCGCGGACGGTGTTTCCTATATGACCAGCGGCAATTGCTGCTGTGAAGAACGTGGCCTTCTCGGTGCAAGGAGCATCCGGGACACTATCATCCGTTATGCTCATGAGATGATGACTATACGCATCGGCGTTTTCAACCTTATTGGGAACCAGGAAATGTTGATATTCCATAGCTCCCATTCGCGCATCAAGGTAAAAAGACCAGCGGCTATTGGGGTTGCATAGCGCAATCCAGATTTGCTGGCGAGCGAGGATGCTGTCGACCGCGGAGATGACCAGCGTGGAACGCAGTTCGCTATCGGGACCGATCCGTTCTTCGTGCCCGAACGGGAACACATCATCGGAATATTCCATCAGGGTCGCGCCAAGCGCCATCACCTTTGGCTTTCCGATATCGGATACTTTATGCAATTGCGTTGCGATGTTCTCTTCGCTGACCGTGTCGTCGTCGTACATGGCAATTGCTCGAACGCCCATCTTCGCCAGCATGAGCGCGGTGATCGCGCCGATCCCTCCGGCGCCGATGACCGTGGCGCTAAAGCCCGTAGGGATGTTGTAGATATTCTGGTGTCTTACATGGTTCATCGTTTGCCTCCATGGAACCTGTTGAGCATGCCGCCGAGAAACGAGGTTTGAACGACGTCTTCCTCGTCCTCGTCATCCCAGCTTCCTTCTTCTTCCTCGTCGAGATCGTCATCTCCGTCCAGGCCGAGATATGCGTCAGGATCATCGTCCCAGTCGTTTTCCATTTCGGACAGACCACCGCGGCGATTGGAATGCTCGGAAATCAGCTCGAAGATATTCCGCGAGGCCTCGAGTGCGAAGGACGGTTCAACGTTCAAATGCGCTGTGGCTCCATTTGGGCCATACGTGTCATAACGACCCACCCACCCCAGTGGAGTGCGGACAATGGAAATGGACCAGCCGACCAGTTCAGGCATGGAATTTCCAAGAGGCTCCCTGCGGCAGGTGTTGTCGTCCGTGCCGGACCAGTTGTGCATCCCGGGAATCCCGTTTCCCATTGGATGCCGATGGAACCATAACTTCATCTTGCGGGCATCCGGACGCTGTATGACCTCCAGGATCTTCCTGGATGGGATCTCGGTCCATGTATAGGTGCCCACGTCCAGGATGACCACGTCATATACATGGAAGATCTGATGCTCACGGTCGAGATCCACGAAGCCGAAGCCGGAGAATTCATTGCGGGTCTGGCTGGCATAGGTCTCCAGCTTCAGCATGACCAGCGGGTCAAGGACGATCTTCATGCTTCCTCCGTTGTGGGAAAATCGAGGTTGCGAATGAACGACAACACAGAGCCTGCGTCATACCGGCTGACATACATCTGCAAAAGCCGGAAGAGTTCCGGGATGTCCGGAATATCCAGCAGTACGCGAATGGCCGGACCAAAACCGCCCCAGCACGTCGAAGCATGCTTGTCCAGGGGGTGCATGCCTTGCGGGTTGTTCTTTACAACATGGTGCGGATGGCGCAAGTTGGATTGCGGGAACTTGGTGGGGATGAAATGGAACGATCCGCTGTTCTGCGCGTCAAACGCATCCGCAGGAACATAGATCGCATACGGGCCCAGGAAATAGGTTTTCCCGTTGTCTTTGATCACAACCGGCTTGGTAACGCCGACCAGGTATTTCTTTAATTTGCCGTCGGCGCCTTTGTGCGCGACGGTCATGAACTTTTCGTAAGGAAGCACGCGCAGCCGGGTGAGTTCATACTCCGCGCCGACGCGTCCTTGAGAGTGACCGACTGTGGTGATAGCCAGGATGCGGGCATGAGCCGGTGCGCGTTTCTTGATGTATTCTTTGGCGCCGGCGGGATACTCGGCTGCACGTTCCTTCTCCCTCATCATGAACGCCCTGTAGATGTTCAGGACGCATTCCATGAATTTGGGATCCACCGCCGCACGCTGGATGATTTTGATTGCCATGAGAGCCTCCGGGGAACGAAAACCCAGGCGTTAGCTGCCTGGGTTTCTGGCATCGGAAACGTAGTCAAGGGATTGCCCTAGGCTACGCTGCCTCCTTTGACGTTGCCGATCAACGTGACGGTCTGCCCGCCAGACACCAACGTCTCGAAGGAGATCGAATTACCGTCCACATACGCATCCACCTGGCCGCTGTAGGTCAGGTTGGCGCGGACAACCAAATCGCGCAACGCGGCGGGTTCGTTCACCGGGATGTACCGCGGTTCCGCCCCGCTGGTCAGGATGGTGACGATGGTTGCGGGATCGATGTGATTGTCTTCGAGGAAATTCTCATCCCCGGTGTCTTCCGGCATCTCCGGCTCGGACGTATTCATATCGTTCCCAGGCACGGGAGCCGCGGTGTCGCTGGTTTCATCGCCGAGAGTTGGATCAAACTGGTCTGTCATTAGAGCCTCCAATTGGAATATCCGCAGTATACGCGGGTTTGGAATAGTTGTCAAGCATATGATGTACAATTATTCCGTTTTGAATTACAATGAAACCAGCGCCGAAAGGCATCTGGAAGGAATTCAATGACCGATACCCCCGCTGTACGACACATCAATCTCACCATCGCGGAACGAGCCGACCTGGCGAAGCAGCAAAAGATCGAGCAGGCGGTCGCCCTGTTCCTTGACTTGCAGCACGACCATACCTGGAAGGAGATCGCCGACGCTCTGGAGATGAGCCTGGCTTCGCTCAAGCGGCTGACGCAGACCACGGAGTTCAATTCGGTTTATCAGAACGCGCTTTCCACGGTGGGACATGATCCCCGCCTGGCCGCTATTACATCCAACCTGGGAGACCTGCTCCCCATGGCATACCGCAGACTGAGGACCATTTTGTCCAATCCGCAAAGCGATGACCGTGTCGCCATGCGCGCCATCGAGAAGCTGTTTGATTGGACCAGGCTCACGGAAAACGATGGGAACGATGATCCGGCCACGCTGACCAGTTTCCTTCAGCGTAACGGCGTTAGAGTGGAAGGCAATCTCAACCTTATTCAGATCAATGTGCCGCAGGAATTCCGGGAAGCCTTCAGCAAGTTCCTCTCTCCAGGCACACCCATCCATGATGGCGAGGTGATCGAAGTCGCTCCGGCGACACCGGAAGAACCCACTGGGCAGGCCGATTGACCTGCCCAGTCGTTATGGAAGCTCGCCGTTGAGATTTGCTTCCAGCAGTTGAAGGCTTTCTTTCCATAACCTGCGATAAGTAAATGGATACATAAAGTCTTTGGCCGCTTCTTCGATCTCTTTGCGAAGCTCTTCGAGCGTGGCGGACACAATGGGACGCCCGTCACGGTAAATGATCAGCGTGTCATCTTCCACGATTTCCCCAATGAACGCCTCGTCGCAGAGATAGAAGTACCTGCCTGGAGCCTCGGCGGGTTTCCCGGTTTGCATGGGCTTGAGCCTGAACAATGCCCCGGAAAGAATGGTCACCGCCAGGATCGCCAGCAGGATACCCATCCAGATATAAGTGGTGAAGATAATCAGGGACGCACCTGCCGTCCCTAGAATCAATACCAGGATCGCATTTCGTTTTGTGTGCATACTAATCCCACCAGAAGCGGAACGAAAACTTGCCGGCGTCGTCCGTGACGACTCCGTGTTCGTCGGCTTTATATAGCTTTGCGATTTGGTCTAGCTGCTTCGCCAGCACGCTACTCAGGTTGTTCCAATTGACGATGTAGTTCTTATATACATTCACATAGAGAACGCGGCTGAGTTCCATGCCGACTTCATAGACATGATGCTGCCGGCCATTGTTCAGGCAGCGCGGCCCAAAGTATGCCGGCGGAATGAGAGCATCGATGTCCCGAACGAGGGCTCGCTGCAAGGGCAGTGCGCTGCCTTCAGCGAATTCCAGCATTTCACTGGGAGATAACGCCGCTCGCCAGGTAATCTGACTGCCGCGCAGTCTTTCGAGGGAAAGCAGGGTTTGGACAAAACTCGTCGGGGCGTGTTGATCGTTGACGCCGACCAGTTTCCACACTTCCACGAAAGTCCGCCCGCATTTTCCGCATTGGACATACGAATTGGGCAATTGATGCTCCTCATAGTGGATATTTTTATTTCCACAATATGGGCAGTGGTGCGGGTCGATCAGATAGGCAAGCAGTTGGTCCAGAGGAATGAGATCGTTGGTGACGTTCATGTTGCCTCCACTACGTGGTGAGCAGGAGCCTGCCGGTCTCGCCACTTTGCCAGGCGACGGACGCAAAGCGCGGTTACGATCCGCGGATTATTTGGTGATCGTTTGAACCGGCTGAGCCACACCGTTGACGGTTACGATATAACCCACCGTGACGGAAGAAATGGATACACTGACATCAGGTGCCGCTGGCGGTTGCGGTAGAGGTAGTGTCGGAGCCGGCACAGGTACTGGAGCCGAACGCGCCGCAAGCACAGCCATATATCCATCGCTTGCAGTGTTGAGATCATTCAAGAACCATCCTTGAGAACGCCCGTCGTCTGCATATTGCCAGAGATCGGATGCTCCTGCGCCAGGGAAGTTATAGACCGTTGGAATGGTTGGATAGTTGTCCACGTACATGGACTTGAGATACCCGGCAGACCAGTGACGATAGTCATTCAGCCAGGCCGGCAGGTTGCCTTGAGCGTTGGCAATAAATGATAGGAAGTGCACCGAGGAATAGATCATCGGCTTTAATCCGGTGACGCCTTCCACGACGTTGAGCCAGAACTTGACCTGATACGCAACCGGATCGCCGGTGGGATACAGGTTGTTGTATTTGGATTGGGACATCCCAAAGGGCTTGACCGGAGGCTCGTACTCAAGGTCCAGGATCGGCTCCATTTCAGGCAGCCATGTCCCTTTGATGATCGCTCCGGTTCCATCGCGGGTCAGATTGACCAGTTCGCCAATGCTCGCCATCTGTTCCAGATAATTCTGGACCTGCGGCGTGACATCGTTCAACTCGAAGAAGTGATAGGCTCCGCGGAAGATGCCCAACTGTTTGGCAATCGCCAGGAGCGAGATCGAACGATCTTTATCGCACTTCCCCTGGCTGGCCTTTGCGACCACGAAGCCCGGCTTGGGATCCGCCTTCGTCAGATCGATCGGCATTTCCTCGGAATAAAAGTCGTACCCAATATTTTTCTTCAACTGATAAGCTGGCATGGTTCTCCTGATAAAGATGGAACTCAGATAGATCCAGTGGAAATTTCACCTACCATCCTGACTATTCGACGCGGTAAGTCTACTTGGCACGGGTCCAAGCTGGAGCCGTTCTTCGCGGCCCGTTTAGCAGGGCAGGCGTCTAAGCCGCCCTGTCTCAATCTGGTCTGTTTTTCAAGAACTCATTACAGAGATTTTGTCCTAGCTTTATTGTTTCCTCCCTGGACATCCCGAACACACCGTATCGGCGCAGAATATTGTTTAGAAGATAGTGCGCACCGCTTGCACCAGCGCCGTCCAATCTTTCTTTAGCTTCATCCACTGCGTTTTGAAGTTCGATGTATTGATCGTAGGTTTGAATTTTAGATTGCGCCATAATAAGCTCCTCTGCATTTTCCAAAATCCACTTTCCAGCCCAAAGCACGTTCCGACGAATAACTCTGATCGTCGATCGGCAATGGGCGTATGTATTCGCATAGCTTCGAGCTCTTCTGCATAGAGACGGCGAAGCAATCGGATCTTGATGAGTGCGTGAGTGTGTCTCATGGCGTCTCCATTGTACTGCATGATAGGCTGTGCTTCAACCAGTGGCTCAATGAAGTCTGCCTGGCAGCCTTGCCAGCCTTCGCATGGCCTTCGCCATTTTCTCCGCCTTCATCGCGATCACTCTCAAGGCATGCAGGTTGGTGGAGATCTTGTCGGAGGCCAGTCCTTCCGCGATGGCTTTCCTTTC
>PMLN01000046.1 GCA_003158885.1 Anaerolineae bacterium | reverse complement strand
CTGCATACCGGCAACACGTATCAGATGGCAGGCAATCAAACCGGCACAGGCAGTTTAGCGGCGGCATTTCTGCGCGGCAATCTGCGCCTGGGAGTGGGATACGCCCACGGTTGGGACCCGGTTGGAAGCCAATTTCGCGTGACGCGTTCGCGCGGCTTCTGGCTGCGAACATTGGACGGGCGCCCGGCATCGGAAACCTACGCGGAGCTTTTCGGATATCCCGCCCGCGATTGGGCGTTCCCCCCATTAAATTATCTGGCGCGCTTGTATCCGCTGGGCGTGGAGCAGGGAGAAGAGTTGGTGGTGCGCGCCCCCATTCGTGTGGAGGCCGATGGAAGTTTTCGCATGAACGCCAATATCCGTGATGGGGTTGATGCCTATTTGCTGGTGGGAAGCAATGCCGCGTGTGAAAAAGCCGCCAGTCAGGCCGCGCAACAAGCCCTGCTCGCTTTGGGCGATGCCAAGCCTTTCTTTGCGCTGGTGCTGGTAGATGTTGCCTGGCAAATGCTCCTGAAGGCCAATCCGGGGGCGGAGATCGCGGCGGTACAGGATATTTTGGGTTCATTCGTGCCTATTGCGGGCGGCTATACACTTGGGCAAATTGTCCCGGATAAAGCCGGAGGCTCTCCCCATTTTCTCAATCAGCACATCGTTGTCATTGCCTTTGGGAAAATTCCGGGTTAATTTTTTCTTACTGGGGTTGTGAGGCAACATAGTTGATTCGGGCTATTTCAAATTGAAAAGCAGATTCGATATAATGGACAATATGAAGAGATTTACCCACTATTTTTTGTTTTTTATCGTAGTTACCTTATTTACTCTCGGTTTCGACCTTAATGCCTGGGGAGTAGTCGGCGAGAAGAAATTTGAAACCTTTCAGAATGACAGTGAGAGTCTGGTTATTGCGCGCATGGTGGCTGCGCGGCAATATGGGTTCACTTCCTACGGCGCATTGATGGGTTGGGGCGATGCGGGTCCCCTGAACTTGAAAGATAGCGATTATCAACATCAATACGATGTCTATTTCGCTCAAGGCAATTTTAAGTTTTACTCCATCTATAAATCCCAAACGGGATTTCAGGCTTTCTTCTTTGGTTTGCTGGATCGTCTAAGCCCTTTGACTCCAAAATGGAATCTACGTTTGCTGCGCGGGTTGACTGCGTTTCTGCTGGCGCTCACACTTTCTTTTTTCATTCTGTGGATTTATCGCGAATTGGGAGGGTTCGCAGCCCTGGCGGTATTCGTGACCACCTTGCTTTCTCCGTGGATTACCATGTTTGCCCGTAATCTACTCTACTTCACGTGGGCATTTTATCTCCCCATGGTTTTAACTGCGCTCTATCTGGCATGGGAAAAGCGCAGCGCCAACGTGTCGAATCGCAGGCTTGGCGGGCTGGTTTTCGCAGCGGTGGCATTCAAATGTCTCTTCGATGGATATGATTTTATTATTCCATCCCTGGCCATGGTTTTTATTCCGATCATCTATTACGCCCTACTGGATCAATGGAATGTTCGAAGATTACTATCAAAACTGAGCATAGCCGCCCTGGCTTGTGCGGGCGGGGTCATCCTCGGCATTATCGTACTGGCCTTTCAACTCCGATTCGTGGATGGCAGTTTCAGCGCCGGGCTTAGCGATGTCCTCAGCACATTCGGCCGGCGCACCTATGGCGATCCGAGTCTTTATCCTTCCGTTTATGCATTATCTTTAAAAGCCAACCCGATATCTGTGCTGGCAACCTATCTGTTCGATGATTATTTTCTCGCCTTCATCAACCTGAACTTCTTTGATCTGATCGTTATTACCGCCATCTTTACCGGGGTATATATTCTCGTCGACAGGTTCATCAAATTGGAGCTGGCAGATAAGAGCCGGGCTTATGCACTGATGGGAGCGGCCTGGGTTTCAGTTCTCTCCCCAATCAGTTGGTTCGTCATTTTCAAAGGCCAGGCCTACATGCATACCCGCACCAATTATCTGGCGTGGTACATGCCTTTCACGTTTTTTGCCTTTGCCTTATGTGCGTTTATTACCCAGGAGGTTTTGCAATCCTTCCTCAGGCGAGGAGGGGTGGTTCCGAAACGATAAAGGCTGACTTGACGCCAGCCTTTATCGTAAAGGAGAAGAAACGATCCTGGTCAGGCAGGAATGCTCACTTTCGGCAGATCAGACATGGCGGCTTGAACTGCCTCCGCCGGATATTCATATTCGTCCAACTTTCCGTTCAGGAAGGCTTCGTAGTCCCCCAAATCGAAATGGCCGTGACCCGACAAGTTGAAAAGAATGACGCGCTTCTCGCCTTTCTTTTTCGCATCCAGGGCCTCATCCATTGCCGTGCGGATGGCATGCGCCGATTCAGGCGCGGGGAGGATGCCTTCGGTACGCGCAAATTGAATGGCGGCTTCAAAGGTCGGTTTTTGTTTGACCGCCACCGCTTCAATCAGGCCTGCATCGTAAAAGGCGCTCAAGCTGGGCGCCATGCCGTGGTAACGCAGACCACCGGCATGAATGGAAGGCGGAACAAAGCCGTGTCCGAGCGTATACATCTTGACAACGGGGGCCATTTTGGCGCTATCGCCGTAGTCGAAGGCATATACGCCCTTGGTCAGCGAAGGCGTGGCGGTTGGTTCCACTGCAAGGAGTCGTGTCCGCTTGCCATTCTTCAAGTTCTCGCGCAGGAACGGATAAGCGATGCCGGCAAAATTCGAGCCGCCGCCCACGCATCCGATCACCACATCCGGATATTCGTTCGCCAGGTCCATCTGCTTCAACGCTTCCTCGCCGATGACGCTTTGATGCATCAAGACATGATTGAGCACCGAGCCAAGGCTGTATTTCTTCTTCCCACCGGATGTTACTGCGACTTCCACGGCCTCCGAGATGGCAATGCCCAGCGAGCCGGGGCTATTCGGATCTTGCTGCAAAACAGAGCGGCCAAAATTGGTGCGGTCGGTGGGACTGGCAAAGACCTGCGAGCCATAGGTCTCCATCATTATGCGGCGATAAGGCTTCTGCTGATAGGAAACCTTGACCATGTATACCTCCAGGTCAAGCCCGAAGAAGTTACAGGCCATTGCCAGTGCCGAACCCCACTGTCCCGCTCCGGTCTCGGTAGTGAGCGCTTTCGTTCCAGCTTTCTTGTTATAGAAGGCCTGTGGAATGGCAGTATTCGGTTTATGG
>PMLN01000140.1 GCA_003158885.1 Anaerolineae bacterium | reverse complement strand
TCGAACATGGGGAAATCCACCACCCACGCGAAAGCCATCACATCCTTGTCGGCCAGTTTAAGTTTATCGCGGAATGCCAGCCGTAAACCACCCAGGACTTTATTGGCAATCTTCCGTTGATCCGCGGCGAACAGGATCAAGTCACCCGGCTTCGCGCCGGTTTTGGATTTGACCGCTTCGATCTCTTCCGGCTTGAGAAATTTGGCCGTGGTTCCTTTCGGACCTTCGGCAGTTACCGCCAGGGTTGCCAGGCCTTTCGCTCCCAGCGATTTTGCGGTCTCGGTCAATTCGTCCACCTCGCGGCGTGACATGTCTGCGCTCCCCGGCGCGACGATACACTTGACCGCGCCGCCCGACTCGAGCGCCGATTGGAAGACACGGAAGTCGCTCTTTGCAAAAACGTCGCTGACATCCATGATTTGCATTCCAAAGCGCAGATCGGGTTTGTCTGATCCATATTTCTCGATGGCTTCCGTATAGGTAAGCATTGGCCATGGCGAGGCAAGGATATGTTTGTGCGGTGTGACCGCCGGAATCATCACGGTATAAAGCCCTTCGACCATTGCCAGTACATCGTCGCGTTGGACGAATGACATTTCGATGTCGAGCTGCGTGAACTCAGGCTGGCGGTCGCCGCGCTGGTCTTCGTCGCGGAAACAGCGTGCAATTTGAAAATAGCGATCCATGCCCGCCACCATCAAAAGTTGTTTCAACTGCTGGGGCGATTGGGGCAGGGCGTAGAACTGGCCAGGATAGAGCCGCGACGGCACGAGATAGTCGCGTGCACCTTCGGGTGTGGCTTTGAACAGGATGGGCGTCTCGATTTCGATGAAGCCTTGTCCGTCGAGATAATCGCGCATGAACTTGACGACGCGATGGCGCAGGATAATGTTATTCTTCATCCGCTCGCGGCGCAGATCAAGATAACGATATTTGAGGCGTGTGGCTTCATCGGCTTCGTTGGTATCACCGTTATTGACCATGAACGGCAAAGTCTTCGCAGGGTTAAGTACATTGATTTCGGTAGCAATCACCTCGATTTCACCGGTCGCTATGTCAGGATTTTCCATGCCTTCGGGGCGTCTCTGGACCTTGCCGGAAATTTGCAAAACCCATTCGAAACGAATGTCTGTAACAATGTTCAACTTTTCTTTCGATAAATTTGGATTGATCGTAACCTGAATGAGTCCATAGCGGTCGCGTAAATCAAGAAAGACCACCCCGCCGTGATCGCGGCGGCGATGCACCCAACCGCACAGGGTCACTTTCTGACCGGCCTGGGCGGCTCGCAATTCCCCGCAGGTATGAGTTTTATACATAATGCGCCTCCAAATTCTAAGTTGTCACCCTGAGCCGAAGCCCTGAACGTAGTGAAGGGGCTAGTGAAGGGTCTCAATTGCTGTTCAGTGCTGGTTATTGAGACTCTTCGGTCGTTGTGCTTACTCAGAGTGACACTTGCAACATACAAAATAAATCGCCCTTCGCATGTGCGTCGGGCGATTGGTTTGACTTGAGTGATCTGTCAGCCGGCAAAGCTTCGCCCAACGACACGGGGGTTATCGTCATTATCGTTGTTATTATTGGCGAAGAGGTTAAGGATGCCGTTCATGGTGACGATATTATAGCACAAGAATTTGAAATGGAGAAAACGGATTCCGTTATGGTTTTCTCAAGATCAAAGAACGAACCGCGAAGGGCGCGAAGAACGCGAAGAAAAAACAAGAATCTTAGCGAACGCCTGCCCTTCGTTCTTTGAGGGTTGCGTGCTTCGCGTTAAAAAAAACAAAGCATAGATTCACTATGGACTTCGAGAAGGCCATACAGATTCCGGTTTATTGAACGATTTTGTCGCTGGCTGCATCCAGCTTTGCTACTTCTTCCTCGGTCAGTCTCCAGCCCAGCGCGCCGGCGTTCTGTAAGGCTTGTGCGGCATTCTTGGCGCCGGGGATTGGCAAAGCGTCTTTGCAGATCACCCAGTTCAATGCCACTTGTGAATTTGATTTACCGCCATGTTCCTGGCCGATCTCATTCATCAGCTTGAGCAGGGGTTCGATCTTGTTCAGTAGATTGGCATAGCGTCCGCCGCGATTGCCGGGTGGGGGATTCTTGGAAGTGTACTTGCCCGTCAGCAATCCCATCTCGAGCGGACTGTAGGCGATCAACCGCACGCCAAGCTCCTTGCAGCGTACCATCAGTCCGTTCTTTTCAGGGTCGCGATGCAGCAGGCTGTAATGAACCTGATTCGCCGCCAGTGAAATGCTGTTCCGTTCCAGGGTTGAATAGGCGCGGATCATCTGGGTTTGGTTGAAATTTGAGACCCCAACCGTGCGCGTCCAGCCGCGGTTGACGCATTCGATCATGCCTTCCATCATGTGTTCAATGCTGAGCAGCGGGGTCGGCCAGTGAATTTGATAGAGGTCCACAATCTCGAGCTGCAGGCGTTCCAGGCTGGCCTTGAGCGCGGCGGGAATGGAATTCCGCGTCAAGCGCCACGGCATCGGGAAGAACTTGGTCGCGATCAAAATGGGTTGTTCGGCTTCCTTGAGGAATTTTCCGGCCAATCGCTCGGAGCGCCCCGAGCCGTATACTTCGGCGGTGTCTATGAAGCGGATGCCCTCGCCGGTTGCCGTGAGAAACGCCTGATGGATATCGTCATCGTTGTAACCCTGCCCATATTGCCAGACCATGCGATCCCCCCATTGCCAGGCTCCCAGTCCCATTTCGATGGCGTGCAGAAAACGAGTTTCGTTGCTGACCATACTGTCCAATGTGCTCTCCGAAGTTTTTCCATGATTGTATCTTAAAAAATCGCCTGGTTGTGGTCAGCCTGGATGATTCGGGTTACAATCCGGTGCATAAATCATAACGAACTGATGGGCCGCGAGGCCCCCTCCTTGGTTTTCCCCCGTGGCCGTGAAGGCAGGGGAGAGGTGGGGCTTGGCGCTCCCTGAGTTCAGAAGAGGAAACTGTGGCCTCGAATTCAGATGGAAAACCGGAGTCACCGGCAGAACTTGCACGGCGCTTGGGGCTGGTCTTTAAAAACCTGTCCAATTTGACAAGGGCATTGACACACACATCCTATCTCAACGAGAATTCGGATGCGGTGGAAGATAACGAGAGGATGGAATTCCTCGGCGATGCGGCACTGGGGTTTGTGGTGGGTGCGTGGGTCTATCACCACTGTCCCGAGATGCCGGAGGGCGACTTGACGCGTACGCGTTCCGCCCTGGTGCGAAATGGTCAGTTGGCCGAATTCGCCCGCCAACTTGACTTGGGGCGGGGGCTGCGCATGGGGCACGGCGAGAACGTATCGGGTGGACGCAACCGCGATCATTTGCTCGGCTCCACCTTCGAGGCGTTTATAGGCGCGCTGTACCTCGACCAGGGAGTGCCGGCCGTTGAAAAATTCATGGAGCCGCTGCTGGAGGGCGTTAAAGAACGCATCATCCAGCGGGCGGAAATCTACGATCCCAAGAGCCGTTTGCAGGAATGGGCGCAGGCTGAGGGACTGGGAACCCCGCACTACGCCACCGTCTCGACCAGCGGCCCGGACCACGCCAAGGTCTTTGAGGTCGAGGTTTGCATCAAAAGTGAACCCCATGGACGCGGCAAGGGACCGAACAAACAAGTCGCCGAACAGATCGCGGCGCAGACCACGCTTGAATCGCTTGGGTTAAGTGATCGGTGAAGGAATTTCTAAACCATCAAGCACACAGGATGCAGGAAAAAAAGCAAGGAACTTTGCGAGCAGCGCACATCTCGCGATTCATATTGAAGAGTCCGGATCATTCAAATAACAAATGCCATTACGCCTGAAATCCCTTGAACTGCACGGATATAAAACCTTTGCCACGCACACGGTCTTCGAGTTTGCGGGCGGCATCACCGCGATTGTCGGGCCGAACGGCTCCGGCAAATCCAATATTGCCGATTCCCTGCGCTGGGTGCTGGGCGAGCAATCCTATATGTTATTGCGCGGCAAGAAAACCGAGGATATGATCTTCTCCGGCTCGGAGCATCGTGCGCGGGCGGGCATGGCTTCCGCGGAGATCATCTTCGACAATAGCACGAACTGGCTGCCGGTGGATTTCGCCGAGGTCAGCATGGCGCGCCGCGCCTATCGTGACGGCCATAACGATTATTTGTTGAACGGTCAGTCCGTGCGTTTGCGCGACATGAACGAACTGCTGGCCGCCTCGGGGTTGAGCGAACGCACCTATACGATCCTGGGACAGGGTTTGGTGGATGCCTCCCTAGCTTTGAAAGCCGATGAGCGCCGCCGCCTGTTTGAAGAAGCCGCCGGGGTTGGACTCTATCGTGTCCGGCGCGAAGATGCCCTCAAGCGCCTGGAAACCACCGAGCGGAATCTCGAGCGCGTCCAGGACATCATGGCGGAGTTGGAGCCGCGCCTGAAAAGCCTCGAACGCCAGGCCCGCCGCGCCATTGAATACTCGCGCAACCAGTCCGATCTGCGCGTGCTCCTTCTGGATTGGTATGGTTTTCACTGGCATCGCGCCCAGATCGAATTGAATGAAACGCGTGATGCGATCCGCCAGCAGGAAACTCACGTCAATGAAGCCCGTGAGGTCTATGTTAAGACCCAGACGGAATATTCCGCCTTCCGCGAACGGTTAAGCGGACTGCGCGCCCGGCTTAATGTCTGGCATCGCCAATCCTCGGAATTGCACAACCAGCGCGAATCGGTCAGCCGTGACCTGGCGGTCCTGGATGAACGGCGCCGCGCTTTGGTCGCTTCCCAGGCCTCGCTTCAATCTGAGATGGAGCGTTCGGCCAACGAGGAAAAACTTGCACAGGAACGTTTCTCTGAAATAGACCAGGAAACCGCGAACTTGCAGGTCGAATTCGATGAAGCGAAAAATCAATTAACACGCGCCCAAGAGAGCCTGCAAACCCGCCAGGTGGAACGCGCCTCGGCGGAGAGCGCCTTGCAGACCGCCCGCGATACAGTTACATCCATTCACACCCAGCGCGCCGAAACGCAGGCCCGCCTCGATGAATTGGCGGCGCGCGTTGAATCGCAAAAACAAAAGATTGACCTGGTTCAGCAGGCGGTTCAATCTGCAGAAATTGAAACCGGAAAAGCGGAACAGCGCCTGCATGAAGCCCAGGCCGCCCGTCAAAATGCGGGAGATGTGCTTCGCAAGATGGAAGAGGAAGTAAAGAGCAAAAAGGGGGAAGCCGAAAAACTGGAACAGGAGCGGCGCGCACAGATCGAGGAGCGGACGAATTATCAGACGCGGCATTCACGGATGCAGGCTCAACTTGATATTTTGATCCAGGCCGAGCAATCGCTGGCGGGTTATGCGGAAGGCGCCCGCTTTTTGCTGGATGCTGCGCGGCAGTCGCGCCTCAACGCACGCGGTGCGCTCAGCGCGGCCTTGGATGTTCCCGCCGAATTTGAAACCGCCATTGCCGCGGCGCTCGGCGATACGCTGGATGCGGTGCTGCTCGAAGCCGATCAAATCGAAGAGGCGCTCCGTTTGCTTGAATCGGACGAAGCCGGGCGCGCGGCTTTATTGCCTCTCAACGGAAACCCCGGGAAATTGCTCGATCTACCCGGCGATGCGGATTGTCTCGGTATTGCTGCCTCCCTCGTCAATGCACCCGAAGATTTACGCGGCGCAGTCCAGCTTTTGCTGGGTAATACGCTGGTCGTCCGCGATCGGAATGCAGCCCGGCGTTTGCTCGGCGGTATCCCGGCTCACGCCCGCATCGTGACCCTGCGCGGCGAAACCTTTCGCGGGGATGGGCTGATCATCGCAGGGAAATCCGGAGCGGCTTCGACCCTCAGCCGCCCGCGCCAGAAGCGGGAGTTGAACGAATCGCTGGCCGATTTGACAGGCCGCATGGAAGCATTGAACGCTTCGATTACAAAACTCTCGGAAGAGCTGGCCTCGGCTCACCGCCAGCAAGTTGCCAGTGAAGAAGAATTGGGAAAAGCGCGCCTGGAATTCGATCAGGCTCAATCCGCCGCGCAGAGGGGGACGGTTGAACTTGAGACGGCTCGCCGTCAATGGGATTGGCAGAAATCCCAGCATGATGATTTGGAAAAGGAAATCTCAGCCGCACAAGCCGACCGGGAACGTTTGTCCGCTTTGGCATCCGAAAATGAAGCCCGGGTTGCGCAGGCCCAGGATGCGATCCGGCTTTTGACGAGTCAATTGAGCGGGCTTAACCTGGACGATGCACAGGAACAGGTCGCCTATTGGCATACGCGCTTGGCGGTCATCGAGCAATCGGTCAACGGTCTTCAATCCAGAAAATCGGAAAGCCGGCAATCGGTGAATCGCTTCGTTTCACAGCAGCAGGAAGTACAGGCGAAGCTGGGTGAGGCCGGCACCTTGTTGAAGGAATTGGACGAGGAGAAATCCATCCTGCGCGCACGCGAAGGCGTGATGCAGGGCCAAATCGAAGAACTGCGCGTCCAGATCGAACCCGCCGAAAAAGATTTGGAGACCGCCGAACAGGAAGAAACGCGCTTGCAGGAAGTGGAAGGCGATGCGCAGAAAAACCTCGCCTCGACGGAACGCACGGTGGGGCAGATGCAGTTGGATTTGGTGCGCCGCGAAGAGGGTCTGGATAATCTGCGGGAAAAGATCGCGGACGACTTCGGACTGGTCTCTTTTGAATATGCCGCCAATATCGAAGGGCCTGTGCCTCTGCCGTTCGAAGGCTTGGTGGAGCAACTGCCGGTCGTCACGCAATTGCCACCCGAACTCGAAGGACAGATGACGCAGCAGCGCGCCCAATTGCGCCGCATGGGCGCCATCAACCCGGATGCGAAAAAGGAATACGATTCAGAATCGGAACGTTATTCGTTCATGAGCACGCAGGTTCAGGATTTGCGCCAGGCCGAATCAGACTTGCGGCAGGTGATCAGCGAGTTGGATGACTTGACCCGCCAGGAATTTGTGCGCACGTATGAAGCCGTGGATAAACAATTCCGCGCCATCTTCACGCGTTTGTTCGGCGGCGGATCGGCGCATCTTTCGTTGACCGACCCCGATAACCTGGTGGAAACGGGCATCGAGATCGAAGCGCGTTTGCCCGGACGGCGCGAACAGGGCTTGTCGCTGCTCTCCGGCGGCGAGCGCAGCCTGACTGCCATTGCCCTGGTTTTTGCCCTGCTCAAGGTTTCGCCCACGCCGGTGTGTGTGATGGATGAAGTGGATGCGATGCTCGATGA
>PMLN01000122.1 GCA_003158885.1 Anaerolineae bacterium | reverse complement strand
GCCCACCGGATGATACGTTGGCTCTGCGGAGGCAGGTAAACGGGAACTATCAAAACTGGGGGCAGGTTTGGGCGCAGGACGGATATAAGTGGGGTTTTGTGTAGAGACCTGAGGCCGCGCCGGCAGGCTGGGGCGCACCACTGGCTGGTCCTCTGCCATACTGAAGAGGTTCTCGCCTGCAATCGAGAANNAAGATCGGCACCGTTTTGGTAAGCATCGCCTCGCCGATCAATACACTGCCTTGCGAAGTGTGACCCAGGATCGCCACCGAGACTCCCCACCAGGTGAGCGCTGCGTTGAAGACAGCCGCGATCAGCCACGCGCCGAAGAGGTACCAGACTTCGGTGGGTTCATCGCGCCCGCGCTGCGGCGTGAAGATGCGTGCGATCCCGGCGAAGTCCATGCCGCAGAAGGCAAAGGCCAGGATGGTGGCCCAGGGTATGCCTGCAAATTTTATATTCCCAAGCAGGTCGGTCAGGGCGAAGTCGGTGGTGGAAAAGTTGAACACTTCAAAGGCCAGCAATGCGCTGAGCAGGATCGCCCCGAATATTGCGCCGCGTTTCGAAGCTGTGCCGCGCAGGAAGGGGACAAGCCGGGTGGAGAAGGATCGGTTCATGGAAATCTCCTTTGACTTTGATGATCCGAAAACAAAGCCACCTTAAATATAGAACAAATATTCTAAAAAGTCAAGCGCGAAATCAGGAGTTGGTTTGTATAAAATCTATTGACAAAATTCAATACCTGAATTATAGTCGCCCTATAAAGCCTATAAGAGCAATAGACATTGTATGAGACTTTCCAAACGCGGTGAATACGGTTTGCGTGCCATGATCATGCTGGCAGCGCCTGGACCTGACGGACATCCGGCAATGGTTCAGATTCGAGAAATCTCGGAGCGGGAGAAGATCCCCGCCAAGTTCCTCGAACAAATCCTGCTCACGCTCAAGAATGCAGGTTTGTTGCACAGCAAGATGGGTGTGGGCGGAGGTTACCACCTATCCAGGCCCGCCAGCGAGATCAGCCTCGGCCACATCGTCCGGATTTTGGACGGCCCCCTGGCCCCGGTCAAGTGTGTCAGCCTGATGGCCTATGAGCCTTGCGGCTGCCCGGATGAGGAAACCTGCGGCTTGCGCCTGGCAATGGGCGATGTGCGTAACGCCATTGCGGAAATCCTGGATGGCACTTCGTTGGAAGATGTGATGCGCCGCGTAAGTAAAGTCCATAAATCATCGTAGTCCGGTTGATGCAGTTTCTGGATCAACCTTTTTCATCGGTCAAAAGTCTACTTGTGCTATAGACTTTATAATACAATCTTGATATTTCGGAGGAAAAATGAAAAATATATTCTTCAAATTGCTGGGCCTGATCGTAGTGGGGACGATGGCCCTCACTGCCTGTGGAAGCCCAGCAACAGCCATGCCCACCGTTGTTCCTGCCCCCACCCAGCCTGCCGCGCCGGCAACGGTTGCAGCTCCCACGGTTGCTCCCACGCTTGCGCCTCCCACTGCCCAACCGCTCAGTGGAACGATTAACATCTCCGGGGCGTTTGCGTTATACCCGATGATGACCGTTTGGGCGGCCGAGTTTACCAAGCTTCACCCCGACGTTCAATTCAATGTTCAAGCGGGTGGGGCCGGCAAAGGTATGACGGATGCTCTGGCCGGCGCGGTGGATATTGGCATGGTGTCACGCGCCATTCAGCCCACTGAGGAAGCCAAGGGTGCCTATTGGGCGCCGGTTGCAAAGGACGCGGTCTTTCCGGTCATCAGCGCCAAAAACCCTGTATTGGCCGATTTGATGGCCAAAGGCATCAGCGCTGCTACGTTCAAGAAAATTTTCATCACCGGTGAGATCACCACCTGGGGACAGGTGGTCGGCAAGCCGGATGACAAGGATGCGATCCATGTTTATACCCGTTCCGATTCAGCCGGCGCGGCGGATATGTGGGCGCTGTTCTGCGGCGGAAAAGTCCAGGCAGATCTTTTGAAAACTGCCATCGGCGTCAACGGGGAACCCGCGCTGGTGGATACGGTCATCAAGGATCCCCTGGGAATCGCCTATAGCAACCTGAACAGCGTATTCGATGTGACCAGCGGGAACATCGTGATCGGGGCCTCGGTTCCGCCGATCGACATCAACGGCACTGGTCAAATCACGCCAGATGAGGTATATAAGAACACAGCGGATGCGGTCAACGCAATCGCAGACGGTAAATATCCCTCACCTCCGGCTCGCTTTGAGAACCTGGTGACGAAGGGCAAACCCACTGGAGTTGTCCAGGCATTCATCATCTGGATTCTGACCGATGGTCAAAAGGATCTGAACCAGGCGGGGTACGTGCCCCTGACGCCCGATCAACAAGCAGCCGCCATGGCAAAGGTGCAATGAATCGGCAAATACAATTTGATAACACCAAACCTGATCTGGAAGCAGAGGGCCGGCAAAGCCGGCCTTCTGTGGTTGCTCGCAATCAACAAAATCAATTAGCCCGGCGCACGTTTTTCGCCATTACCCTATTGCCGATGGTTCTGATTGCGGCGGTTACTCTTATATTGCTCGTGCGTTCATGGCCCATCCTCAGCGCCTATTCACTGAAGGATTTGTTTTTAGGATCCACCTGGAGACCGGATGAGGGTCTCTTTGGTTTTTGGCCCTATATTGCGGGCACCTTCTGGGTGACCGCGGTCGGCGTTCTCCTGGCGGTGCCTCCCTGCCTGTTTACGGCCTTGTATTTATCCGAATATTCCCATTCCTTTACGCGTTCCATTGCAAAGCCCATCCTCGATCTGCTCGCCGCCATTCCACCCGTGGTGTACGGTGTATGGGGCCTGCTGGCCGTTGTTCCGTTCGTGGAGGATGTGCTGGCGCCTCTCTCCAAACGCTGGCTCAGTTTCATCCCGTTTTTGGCAGTCCGTCAGCCGACCGGTTTC
>PMLN01000350.1 GCA_003158885.1 Anaerolineae bacterium | reverse complement strand
GGATTTGGGGAGGGTTAGGGGTAGGGCCGTGTGCCGTGACCTCCTGCGTAACATCAAATACTAATTTCGTCGGCTTTTGAATTGTTTACCACGCTGCATACTTGTGGTTTGGTTGCCCCGCGCAGAACACAGAACTTTTCCCCTTTATTTTCTCTGCCTGCACTGGGCCGCAGGCACATGTGTGCTCTCTGCTTGCGCTTGGCGTGGGTACAAGTGTGGAGAGAATTAATTAGCCCGCTATATTATTTATCCACTCCTGCTTTCTTTCAATAACATATTTGACTCCACTGTAAAAAGGTCAGCGCACCATTTTCGCTAGGCGAAAGTGGGAGAAAGTTGGCAAATAATGCCTTGGATAACCACTCTTGTCCCATAATATTACCGAAAAAGCCATCAAAGTGGGAGAGAATTATTTGCAATTTTTGAAAATTGAGTAATTGCAGTGGAGTCACATATTTCATAAGGTATCTTTTCACTTCTCCTTATCCAGGATGTCTAAGGTTATAATTGCTTCATGGCTGATACTCATCAACGACCTCTGGACCCCGAAGCGAAACCCGATGACCGCCTCGATAACGCCCTTCGTCCGCAAAGGCTGACCGAGTTGATCGGCCAGGACCAGGTCAAGGAGAATCTTGGGATTCTCATTTCCGCTGCTCGTGGACGCGGTGAGGCCCTCGATCATGTTTTGTTTTATGGCCCGCCGGGTTTGGGAAAGACCACTCTGGCGCATGTCGTCGCCAACGAAATGGGCGTGAATATAAAAGTGACCTCCGGTCCCGCGATTGAAAGGGCCGGGGATCTGGCTGCCATACTCACAAACTTGCGCGCCGGGGATGTCTTGTTCATTGACGAAATCCATCGTTTGGGACGGGCGGTGGAGGAAATAATGTATCCCGCCATGGAAGACTTCGCCCTCGATATTGTGATTGGCAAGGGACCTTCGGCGCGCTCCATCCGTCTCAAATTACCGCACTTCACGGTGGTCGGCGCCACCACCCGTCTGGCTTTGGTCACTGCACCGCTCCGGGCCCGCTTCGGCGCCGTCTATCGCCTCGATTACTATGACTTGGAAGCCATGCAGGCCGTGGTCATGCGCGCCGCCAGGCTCCTGAACGTTCAGGTGGATCAAGGCGGCGTGGAGGAGATCGGTCGCCGCGCCCGCGGCACGCCGCGCGTGGCCTTGCGCCTCTTGCGCCGCGTCCGCGATTATGCCCAGGTCCGCGCCGATGGGAACGTTACGCAGCAGGTTGCCAGGCAAGCGCTCGATCTTCTGCAGGTGGACCTGCTTGGGTTGGACGATGTGGATCGCCGTGTGCTCAAAACCATCATCGAAAAATATGGCGGTGGGCCGGTGGGGTTGAATACGATTGCCGCCTCCATCAGTGAAGAGCAGGATACGATCATGGATGTGGTCGAGCCGTACCTCTTGCAGTTGGGATTTTTGGATCGCACGCCCCAGGGCCGCGTGGCGACCAAATCTGCTTATGAGCATTTGGGTTTGACCTATACGGATGAAGGCCAGCCGAGATTACTTTAGAGGTTTGATTATGGCCTTCTCAAAATCTAGATCCTCCTCAACCTCATTGCCCGCCTTTTCCGGAAATAAAACAACCGCGGCTCCACGATCCCGTCAGGCCTCCTGACCAAAGCGAACACTCCAACCTTCCAACCTTCCAACCTTGAAACCCTCTAACCTTCCAACTTTTCAACCCTCCACAACTGGTTATTGTATAAATTTGCCGTATGGAGGTATACTCTAAAAAATCCATTTTCAGAATAGGCATGCCATTCGGTGATCAGGAAGGCTTTGAGTTTTGAACTGGTTCTGCAAAACGCCGTGGATAACTTGGCGGGCGTGCTTTCCTGTGAGAAGGAGGTGGGGTAAGGTTCATTGAGCGATATTAAATCCCAATCGAATAGGCAAGTGTTTGTAATCCTACATTCATGAATGATGATCTTGAGGAGAAAATGATATGAAATCCATGAAGATTTTTGCTCTTTTGCTGGCGTTCGTGCTCTTGGTGGGCGCGGCCGGCATGTTACCTTCGAGTGTGACCCCCAAAATGGCGCCCTTTCTCGTGAAGGGTCCCATGGCGGTACTAGCTCAAGCCCCTGCTGGAGGCGGTTCGCCTATCTACACTTGTCAAGTAGGTCTGAATCCCGGAGTGGTCTGCTATGATCCGTTTCAGATCAGGCATGCCTACGCAGTAGATCAGCTTATTACCGTGGGTTATACCGGGAAGGGTCGCACCATCGTGATCATAGACGCCTTCCAAAGCCCGACCTTGATTGCCGATCTCGACTGGTTTGACGCGGCCTATGGTTTGCCGCTCCATGGAACCTTCTTAACGCAGATTGCCCCCGATGGTTTGACCCCCTTCGTTCCCTCCGACTCCACGATGCAGGGTTGGGCCGGTGAAATTACGCTGGATGTCGAATGGGCGCATGCCATCGCCCCCGCGGCTCATATCGTGCTTGTGTTGGCGAAGAGCAGTGATGATGCGGATATTCTGCACGCCACACAATATGCGGTCAGTCACAATCTGGGCGATGTGATTTCCCAGAGCTTTGGCGAGAACGAAAGTTGTGTGGATCCCAGCATCCTTGCGGCGGAGCATCAACTGTATGTGAATGCAACGAAAAAAGGCATCACGATCTTCGCCTCCTCGGGTGATGATGGCGCCGCTCAACAGACTTGTGACACCCTTTCCTGGACCAAGGCTGTCTCTTCGCCCGCCAGCGATCCCTTGGTCACCGCCGTGGGCGGGACTGAGCTGCATGCGGCCGATTACTGCTTGACGGTTTTGGGTTGCAATCCGGCCACCCATCCGCTTCCCGGCACCTATCAAGGTGAAATTGGCTGGAACGAGTATAATCAGATGTCTTCCGGTGGCGGCTACAGCGTGCTTTATGGAAAACCGGTATATCAAGGAAAGAGTGTATCTGGGAAGGCTCGCGGCGTGCCGGATATTTCGTATAGCGCCGCGGTGTACCATGGTGTCCTTGTGCGTTTTCAGGGAGGTACATGGCTCTTTGGCGGCACAAGCGCCGGGTCTCCTCAGTGGGCGGCCATTGCAGCCATTGCCGATCAGAAAGCAGGCAAGCGCCTCGGCTTCATTAATGGCGCGCTCTATCACTTGAGCCAGACTATAAGATATCCAAATGTTCTTCATGATGTGATCATTGGCTACAACTCGGTCGTTGAGCCGGATGCCAGCAATGCCCCTGTCTCGGTGCCAGGCTTCAGTTCCATCCCGGGTTGGGATGCTGTCACTGGTCTGGGATCACCCAATACGTTCCAGTTGGTAAATTGGCTGATCGCATTAGGACCCAACTATTCGTTGCCTCCATTCTCAATGCTTAATCCGAATGCGAGCGGTAATCCCACCAATGGAACTAGCTTGGTGAGTCCGCATTAATCGCTCCTGCCCACTCCTGGGTTGACATTTCTTGAAAAAGATCCCGGACATTGGATGGCATTCATCCGTGTCCGGGATTTGATTCTTCCGGATCAAGGGCTTGGGTGCAGCAAGTTGATCATTTGTTTATAGACCTCCAAAGCCTCATCGCTTGTGGTCGAGATCGTCAGCGCCTCGGAGGAACCGTCTTTGAGTTGTAGATTGAATTCGGCGCTGTACATCCCTTCCCCGCCGCACAGGTTGGCGGCCTGCCCGTAATCGGTGATCAAGGTTGTGCATTGTGGGTTGCCGGGAGTTATGTCACTGGGTGTGTGAACCTGGAATAAAATGACCGCGCCGGATGGCGACCTGAACCTTATTTCGTTGGCTTGTTCTTCCACGGACCAGTTCGATGGGTAATTCACGGCGATATGCAGCGCCGCGCTGCTAAATTCCTCCCAGCCTTCCGGCAGGGCGGGCGTTGGAATCGGAAGGGAGATCGGAGGGTTTCCCTTGCCGGGCTCCAGCAGGATCGCAGGCGGGCCTTTGACACTGGAAGGATTAGGCTTTGACGCCGAGCCGGTCCCTTCGGTGGCTGGGACCTGTGTGGTCGTCGCGCTTGCAAATGCGCTTGCGTTAGGCGTGATTCCCTTGATGACAGGGGCGCATCCCGCAATCGCTAAGCCGATCAAAAGTATGTGGATGATGGTCTTCATTTTTTCCTTTTGCTGTTCAGGATATGGATGCCCTTTGCGGCCAAAAAGTTCCAGGCAAAGGGAGCGCTCAAACCTTCCAACTTTCAACCTTTGAACCTCCCAACCTTCAACCTTCCAACCTTTGAACCTTCCAACTTTCTAACCTTCAAACCTTTCAACTTTCGAACTTTCCAACCTTATAACTTATTCTCACCCATTGCCATTATAATTCGACCGATTTTCTTGATTGAGATCTGCCCGTGCAAACCTCTGATTTCAACTATCATCTCCCCGAATCCTCCATCGCACAAACGCCCAGCGAGCCGCGTGATTCTTCGCGCTTGCTTGTCCTCCATCGCCGCTCGGGGGATCTGGAACACAGGCTCTTTCGCGAGATCGGCGCATACCTGCATCCGGATGATTTGCTGGTTTTAAACCAGACGCGCGTCATCCCGGCGCGCATTTTTGCGCGCAAGCCGACCGGCGGCCGCGTGGAATTGCTTTTGCTTCGCCGCCTGGATGAATTAACCTGGCAGTGCCTGGTCGGTGGAAAAGGCCTGCGCCTCGGCACGAAGGTCGCCGTCGAATCCCGTTCTGGGATCGCAATTGGTGCGGAAATTATCGAAGTGCTCAATGGTTCAGAGCGGCTCATTCGCTTTGCTGAACCCATCGAACCCTGGTTCCCGAAGATCGGGAATGTCCCCTTGCCGCCCTATATTCATGAGGCGCTCAAAGACTCCGAACGCTATCAAACCGTCTATGCCCGTGAACCCGGCTCCGCCGCCGCACCGACGGCCGGCCTGCATTTCACGCCTCGCCTGCTCGAGGAGTTGCAGGGTCAAGGCGTAAAGCTGGCCTACCTTACCCTTCATGTCGGGCTGGATACTTTTGCGCCGGTCACGGAAACTGACCCGCAGGAGCATAAAATCCACACCGAATGGTGTGAGTTGGATCAGTCCGCTGCGGATCTCATCAACCGCACGAAAGAGTCCGGCGGCCGCGTCATCGCGGTGGGTACTACCTCCGTCAGAACGCTCGAGTCAGCCTGGGAAGGGAATCGGGGATCAAGGCTGATTTCCGACCCTCAAACCCCGACTCCCGAATCCCGACTCCCGAATTCCGAATCTCGAATCTCGAATATCGAATATCGAGTATCGAATATCGAATCTCGATTATCCAATATCGGCTCCCGCGTCTCTGCCTTTACCGGCCCCACCTCTCTTTACATTCTTCCCGGTTATCAATTCAAGGTCGTGGATGCCATGCTTACGAACTTTCACCTGCCGAAGTCCACGCTCATCATGCTGGTCAGCGCGTTCGCCGGGCGCGAGCGGGTTTTGCAGACTTACGAGGCTGCGATCGGCGCCGGCTACCGCTTTTATTCGTTTGGCGACGCGCTGCTGATTTTGTAACCCTGATGACCACATCCAGAATCACGGCAACTCCTGTAGAGCCAAAAATAGCGGATTTCAAGTGGGGGTAGAATGGGTGTATGGATTTTGAAGTGCTTGAACAGAAAATTATTTCCTGCCGCAAATGTCCCCGGCTGGTGGCTTGGCGTGAAGAAGTGGCACACATGAAACGGAAGGCTTATCAGGATTGGGAATATTGGGGCAGGCCGGTTCCCGGCTTCGGCGATCATAGAGCTAGCGTTCTCGTTGTGGGACTCGCCCCCGGCGCGCACGGCTCGAACCGTACCGGCAGGCAGTTTACCGGCGATGCCTCCGGCAATTTTCTTTATCCCGCCTTGTACCGGGCCGGCTTTGCCAGCCAACCCGCTTCGACCGGTCGTGAGGACGGCTTGGTTTTGCATGACATGTTTATCACCGCTTCCGGTCGCTGCGCGCCTCCCTCCAACAAGCCGACGAATGAGGAGCTTGATAATTGTCAGCCCTTCCTCGAGTGCGAAATGAAATTGTTGAAACCGAAAGTGATCGTTGTGTTGGGCCGCATTGCCTTCGAACGTGTTTTGAAAATACTTTCTCGACCGCAGGCCATCCTTCGTCGGCGCTCCATGCCCTTTTCCCACGGCGCAGTCTTTCCGCTTCATCCTTCATCCTTCATCCTTCAGCCTTCCTCCTTCTTCCTCTTCTTCATCCTTCCGCCTTCATCC
>PMLN01000304.1:672-5284 GCA_003158885.1 Anaerolineae bacterium | reverse complement strand
ATAGAAGCCGCTGAACATGGTGGCATACCATTGGGGGAATGCCGCAAACGTTGCCCCTCCGGCTGTCAACAGCCAGACTTCATTGCCGTCCCAGGTCGCGCCAATGGTGTTGATGATGGCGCGCCGTTCTTCATCCTTCTTGCCCAGGAATGGAAGCAGCATTCCTACGCCGAAATCAAAACCTTCGAGGAAAAAGAAGCTCACCCAGAGAACTCCAATCAGGATGAACCAAAGAACTTGAAGAAATTCGTGAGACATTGTAAACCTCCGATTAATCCTGCCCGCCTATAACAGAAGGCGCAGCGTCAACTGATTCTGTCATGGCGGCATCCGGGCCGAGAACAGCATACTTTTTCATCAGGTAGAAATCTGCCACGATCAGTGCGCCGTATACGACCACGTACCCGATCAGCGAGATGAGCAGGTCTACTGTGGTGAGATTGGGTGAAACTGCATCCTGTACTTTGAGCAGGCCTTGCACGATCCAGGGTTGGCGTCCCATTTCGGTTACAAGCCAGCCGGAAGTGGTGGCAATGTATGGCAGGACGATCACCCATGGCACCCATTTCATCCACTTGGCCTTTGTGAGATCGCCGCGCAGGGCAAATAGGAAGAGGATGGATAACAAGGCCATCAGGAAGCCGACGAGGACCATGAAGCGGAAGCCCCAGTAGGTGAAAACCATCAGCGGGACGTAATCACCGGGCCCGTACTGCTGCTGATATTGAGCCTGGATATCATTCACGCCCTGTACTGCACAGGTGGGGTTATTGCAAGCCAGCAAGCTGGTTACAACGGGGATGCGCAGCGACCACACTTCCTTTTTGCCGCTCAGATCCCCGATGGTCAAGATGGAGAAGGACGCGGGTTGTTCCGTATTCCACAGGGCTTCAATCGAGGCCATCTTCATGGGCTGAGTCTGGTACACATATTTGCCCTGTGAATCCCCGTCGATGATCACAAGCAGGGCTGCGATTAGCCCCACGATGGCGCCCATTTTGAAGGAACGTTTGAAGAGTTCAAAATTGCTCTTGCGGGCGATGTGATAAGCGCTCACACCGATGATCATAAAGCTCGCCAGTGCCAAACCGACGGTAATGGTATGTCCGAAGAACAGCCAGCCTTTGGGATTGGTGGCCAGCGCAAAGAAATCATTCAACATCGGGCGGCCTGTGGCCGGGTCAATTACGTAACCGACCGGATGCTGCATCCAGCCGTTGGCCAGCAGGATCCATAGCGCCGAGAGGTTCGATCCGATCGCGACCAACCAGATGGCAGCCAGATGAACTTTCTCTGGAACCCTTCCTTCACCGAAAATCCAAATACCGAGGAAGGTGGATTCCATGAAGAAGGCCAGCAGGGCCTCGATCGCCAGCGGTGCGCCGAAGATATCACCGACNNGCCATCTTGTGGAAGGTCTCATCCTTGGTCTGGTAATAGCGGGTCTGCATGAACGCAACAAACCATCCCAGCCCAAGCGTGAGTGGAACAAACAAGAAGTGATAGACAGTTGTAAGAGCGAACTGCCATCGTGAAAGGGTAAGTGGATCCATAACATCTCCTTCAAAATAATTTAGTACGTGCGCTTTCCCGCACGTACGAATTCATTCGCTGAGGTCAAAGATTGGCAGTGAGACTGCGCTTTCTTCCAATAAGGCATCCTGGGCAAGTTCATCAAAAGTAAACCCTTCCAATTCACGGATAATCGTTGCTTGAAGTTTTCCCCAACGGCAACGTACCGGGCACTTTGTATCGAATGGGCATTGGGTGCGCCCCGATATGCAGTCAGAAACGGATATTGGTCCCTCAAAATATTCCACCACTTGGCGTAAATTGATTTGTTCGGCGGGCCTGGCCAGTTCGAGACCGCCATCCCGCCCCGGGAAGGTGAGAATGAACCCGCCGCGCCCTAATTCCGCCACAATGCGAGGCAGGAAGGCTGCCGGAATTAACATTTCACGCTGAACCTCTGTGGTGGAGATTCGCTGTCGTTCTGTGTGTTTGGCAAGTGCCAAAACTACTCGAATCGCGTAATCTGTTTGCCGGTTTATGCGGATCATTTGTTTCTCGATTTCTTATTCTTCTTTAATGGTTACATTAACTGTAAAGGTTTGTTTGAAGATGATGAAGTACAAAATGTCACAATCGGAATATTACTTATGTTATCAGGGTTTATGGAAACAAAAAAACGCTATCATACGACTGTGCGCTGGAGTGGAAGCCCGTCCGCCGAATATAATGGGATGGTTATCAGACGCGGATCTTTGTTCTTTGGTCTTAGCAAACAAAATCCCCTCATTCGAGGGGATCGGTTCCTGCCAGGATGCGGATGGCTTTTGATCGGTTTCTGTGGATGCGCTTGAGGGCTTTTTCGGTTTCTTCGTCAAGATAGATGTTGACATACTTTCCGCCTTTGAGTACAGCTGTAAACAAGGATTGTCAATGTTCTTGTGCTCTTTGTTAGCCCAAAATAGAAATGTCACCCATTTTGGGCTAACAAATTGCTGTTAAACTCTTGACTCCTTCGGGGAATCTTGCTAGAATGTTATCGTTCCCGTTATCGATAACGGGAACGATAACACAGGAGTACAATGCGTCAGAAGGTTAGTCGGCCAACAATCAAGGAAGTTGCGGCTGCGTCGGGGGTATCAACGCAGACGATTTCCCGTGTTATTAACGAGCGGCCTGACGTTTCTCCCGAAACCCGGAAGCGGGTTCAAGAAGTGATCAATAAATTGGGGTATCGGCCCAGCGCGTTGGCGCGCAGTTTGATCCGCCGGCGCAGCCATACGTTGGGAGTTGTGACTGCTGGTTTGAATTACACGGGGCCATCTCGTACGTTGAACGGTATCACGGCGGCTGTGGAGCAGGCTGGATATGCCCTCCTGCTCAAAGAGTTGCCTCGTTTCGATGCAAACAGCAATGAACCTATATTCCAGGCGCTGGTTTCCCGTCATGTGGATGGAATTATCTGGGCCGTACAGGAAGTGGGGGAAAACCGGAACTGGATAAATAAATTGGCCCTGGATTTCGATATTCCCATTATCTATTTGACCATGGAGCCGCGTGAAAATATCTCCGTGGTATCGATCAATAATTACGTGGGTGAACGCCTGGCGATGTCGCACCTGCTGGAGCAGGGGTATAAGCATATCGGCCATATTTCAGGTCCCTTGGAATGGTGGGAAGCTCGCCAGCGTATGAAGGCCTGGAAGGACGCTTTGCAGGAAGGGGGCGTGGAATTTCGTGAGGATTTCTGGGTGGAAGGAAATTGGTCGTCGGCCAGCGGAACTCGCGCGGCTGAAAAGCTCTTTGAGCAATATACGGATATGGATGCAATCTTGGTTGCGAATGATCAAATGGCGCTGGGCGCAATGCAAATTGCCCACCAGAAGGGATTGCGGATTCCCCAGGATATCGGGATTACGGGCTTTGATAACCTGCCAGAATCTGCCTTTTTTGGGCCTCCTCTCACCACCGTGAATCATGATCAATATAACCTTGGCAAGCTGGCTGTAGAGGAAATTATTAAAATCATCGAGTCGGGTTGGGATGAAGAAGTCCCCACCCAACCTAAATCCATTATATTGGAACCGGCTTTGATTGTGCGCGCCAGTTCTTTGCGGATGGGCTATGAGAATAAATGAAGTAACGGCGCATTCTGTAAAAAAGAGCGGACATCGGGGAAAAAGTAATCCCTGCTCCGGGTTTGGCCGCGCTGCGAAACAAATACTTCGGCGTGGGCAAGTTCGCATCGAGACGATCAGGGCAGCCACGAACGGTAATTATGTCCAGCCGCGATCCGTACAAGATGAGACCTCGAAGCCCATGGAAGGAGGTGAAAGACTTACCCAGTGAGATAACCGGAATTTCAGAACTAATGATCGTCCATCCCATAAATTAAATGATTAGTTGAAAGGAGTTTCAAATGTTCAAGCAAGTTCTAAGAGGAATTACCTTAATTTCCTTATGCGCGATCGCTCTCGCTGCCTGCGCACCGGCTGCTGCTCCAACGCAGGCTGTTGCCCCCGTTACACAGGCCCCCGCTGTCACCCAGGCTCCTGCTGTCACTCAAGCACCTGCCGCCACGCAAGGCGCTGCTCCTGCTGCCGGAACCAATTGGTGCTCCGGCGTGAAAATCGTTTTCTTCCCCGGTGGAACACCTGGTGGAGGCTTCGAGCAGGTTGTCTATAACGGCGCTGTCCAGGCCGCCAAGGATACCGGTGCGGATGTGCAATACGTATGGTCCGACTGGGATCCTGCCAAGATGACCACCCAGTTCCAGCAAGCCGCAGCCACCAAGCCCGATGGCATTGCCATCATGGGTCATCCCGGCGATACCGCCTTTGATCCCTTGATCGATGCCGCTGAGGCACAGGGCATCATCGTGACCAGTATGAACACACCACTGCCGCTGGCGCAAGCCAAGTACGCCGCCAATGGTTTTGGTTACGCTGGCGCCGTTCTCTACGACGCAGGATATGCACTGGGCGCGGAAGCTGTCAAAGAATCCGGCCTGAAAGCGGGCGACACGGCTTTCCTATGGGGTTTGAAAGCACAGGCCGGCCGCGGCCAGCGCACCATAGGCGTACAGGATGCTCTTGAAAAAGCC
>PMLN01000304.1:0-629 GCA_003158885.1 Anaerolineae bacterium | reverse complement strand
GACCTTCCTGCAAGCTGCCGGCAAGAAACCCGGTGATGTCTTTGCCGCCGGCTTCGATATCTCCGGCAATGGCGTTACCGCGATTCAAGGCGGCTGGCTGCAGCTGGTGATCGATCAGCAGCAGTATCTGCAAGGCTATTTCGGCGTTCTGCAGGTCTGCCTGAGCAAGGAATATAAATTCGGTGGTCTGAATATCAATACGGCTGCAGGTTTTGTCAACAAAGGCAATCTTGATGCCCTCGTTCCGTTGATCAAGGCACAGGAACGCTAAAGCGCAACCGCTCAACCAAATTTGCTGAGGCTTTTCTTTATCTGGATCAGCAATAGGAAACCACGCAAGGGCTAAATGGCGCCCGAAGAACTTTGCCATTTAGCCTTTGCACTTCAAATTAGTAGTAATAACTTCTGTCATGAGTAGCATGTATTTCGGCGGCCGATGCCGTTCCCAAAATGTCATTATTGTGAATATAATTCATGTTATAGTTCTATCCTTCACTGCAACGGAGACAGTCTTATGGAAGAATACCGGCTCGAACTTAAGCATGTGTCCAAATCCTTTGGAGAGGTCCAGGCGCTCGAGGATATCAACTTTCATTTAGGCCGGAATGAAGTGGTCGGCCTGCTGGGCG
>PMLN01000090.1:5841-18036 GCA_003158885.1 Anaerolineae bacterium | reverse complement strand
CAAAGGCAAGGGCTTTGCCGGTGTGGTCAAACGCCATCATTTCCACGGCATGAATGCCACGCATGGCACCTCGGATCGCAATCGCGCTCCAGGCTCGAACTCGTCCGGTACGACCCCCGGTCGCGTCTATCGCGGTTCACGCCGCGCCGGTCACATGGGCTCTGAGCGCGTCACGACTCAAAACCTCAAGGTCGTGATGGTGGATGCCGAACGCAACCTGATCGGCTTGAATGGCGCAGTGCCGGGCGGCAAGGGAAGTCTCATTGTCTTGAAAGAGACGCGCAAGCAATAGGCGCCGAGGAAACAGGAAGAATAGATATGAAAGTAGATGTGCTTAACATGCAAGGCGAAAAGATCAGGCAGGTGGATTTGCCTGCGGCGATCTTTGAAGCCAAAGTGAATGTGGACCTGATGCATCAGGCCTATCAGCGCCAGATGGCCAACGCACGCCTAGGCACGCACCAGACCAAGACTCGCCACGAGGTCGCGGGTGGCGGTCACAAGCCGTGGAAGCAAAAGGGAACAGGCCGCGCCCGTCAGGGCTCGACGATTTCAGCGCAGTGGGTCGGCGGCGGACGTATTCATACGCCTCATCCTCGCAAATATACCCAGGCCATGCCCAAGAAGATGCGTCTGGCCGCATTACGCTCGGCCCTTTCCGTCAAGGCGGCCGATTTAGGAATTGTGGTTGTGGATGAGATCAATGCCGGGGAGCTGAAGACCAAGGCCATGGCTTCCACTTTGAATCTGTGGGTCGGGGATGCACGCGCCTTGTTGCTGATGCCGGTCAAGGATGCGGCCTACGAGGATGTCGCGCGCCTGACGAACAATATTCCGGATGCCAAGGTCCTGCTTGTGAATTACGTGAATATTCGTGATTTGCTGGGCTTCGATAAAGTCGTCATCCCGCTGAAATCTCTCGACGCGCTCTCGGCGCATTTGGGGAAGGAGTAAGCCATGACGACCATTTATGATGTCCTTCATCGCCCTCTGGTGACTGAGAAATCCAGCTATCTTTCCGGAAAGCTGAATAAATACTCGTTTGAAGTCGCTAATGATGCCACGCGAACTATGGTAAAGGACGCCATTGAAACCATCTTCGATGTGGAAGTGAAGCGGGTGAACATTATGAACACCAGCGCCAAGCGCGGACGCCGCGCAAAATCACACCGCCTTTTGGTTCGCAAGTCCGGCTTTAAGAAGGCGATTGTAACCCTGGTGGAGGGTCAGACCCTCCCGATCTTTGAAGGGGTGAAGTAATGGCTGTTAAAAAATATAAACCCACCACCCCCGGCCAACGCGGGATGACGGGTAACACGTTCGAAGAAATCACCAAATCCACGCCGGAACGCTCGCTGATGGTTTCACACGGGCGCCATGGCGGACGCAACGCCTCTGGGCGTGTCACCATGCACCATCGCGGCGGAGGCAATTTCCGCCTGATTCGCATCGTAGATTTCAAGCGTGAGAAACACGGCATTCCTGCGAAGGTCGCCGCGATTGAATATGATCCGAAGCGCACCGCACGTTTGGCGCTGCTTTTCTACGCTGACGGCGAGAAGCGTTATATCATCGCCCCGCTCGACCTGAAGGTCGGCGATACGTTGATGTCCGGTCCCAACGCGGAAATTCGTACGGGCAATTACCTGCCCATTGCGAATATCCCGGTGGGCACGCTCATTCATAACATTGAGTTGAAAGCAGGCAAAGGCGGACAGATCGTCCGCACGGCAGGCGGCGCGGCCCAGCTTCTGGGCAAGGAAGGNNCACAGCAACATCAAGTTGGGCAAGGCCGGGCGCAAGCGCCATATGGGTATCCGTCCCACCGTGCGCGGCTCCGCCATGAGCCCGCGTGACCATCCGCATGGCGGTGGTGAAGGCCGCCAGNNTGGTCTTCCCGGACCGAAGAGTCCCTGGGGCAAGCCCACGCTTGGCAAGAAAACCCGTCATAATAAGAAGACGGATCAGTATATTGTGCGCCGCCGCAGTAAGACCAATCGCTAGGCGCTGAGAGTAGAAGGTAACCATGTCTCGTTCTCTTAAAAAAGGTCCATATATTCAACCCAAACTGCTCAAGCGCATCGAGGCGATGAATCAGAAAGGTGAGAAGAAAGTGATTCGCACCTGGAGCCGTGCGAGCGTGATTTTCCCGCAGATGGTTGGGCATACCATTGCGGTCCATGACGGACGCCGTCATGTGCCGATCTATGTCACCGAAAATATGGTGGGTCACCGCCTGGGTGAATTCGCCCCAACCCGCACATTCCGAAGTCATGCGTCCGCCGCGGCAGCCGAAAAAGCAACGGCCGCCCCGGCGGCACCGGCGGCTGGAGCTAAGCCATGACGCATGATATTCGTGCAGAACTTAACTTTTTGCCTCAATCCGCCCAGAAGGTTCGTCTCGTGATTGATACTGTGCGCGGCTTGGACGCAAATAAGGCGCTCGAGTCCCTCCGCTTTATCAATAAACGGGCTGGAGCGGATATTCTCAAGCTGCTTGAATCCGCTGTGGCCAACGCGGAGGAAAACTTTGGCGTTAGTCGTGACGATTTGTACGTCGCGCAGATCTACGCCAACGAGGCGCCGACTCGCAAATGGCGCCGCTTTGGCGCGCGCGGCCGCTTCAAGCCGATCTTGCGCCGCCAGTCGCATATCACTGTCATCCTGCGCGAGCGCGGGGCTTAGGAAAGGACGGAAGAACTTATGGGTCGCAAAGTACATCCGATTGGAATGCGCCTTGGAATTAATCAACCGTGGCAAGGACACTGGTTCGCAGAAGGCAAAACCTATCGCGAGCAGTTGCATCAGGATTTCGCCATTCGTTATTTGTTGACGGGCGGCACATCCAAAGGCGGCGCCGCCGCGAACACGCGCGTGCGCCAACTGCGTGGTGAATTGCCGGAGATGATTATCAACGGCAAGGCTGGCATCTCCCGCATTGATATTGAAAGATTCCCCGGCAAGATTCGCGTGGCCATTCATACGGCCAAACCGGGAATTTTGATCGGCCGCAAAGGCGAAGGGATCAAAAAGATCCGCGTGGCGCTGGAAGCATTGGTCGGTAAAAAGATCGATCTCGATGTGAAGGAAATCTCCTCGCCGGATACGGATGCGCAGTTGGTCGCCAGGAATATCGCCGATCAATTGGAACGCCGTATTGCGTATCGCCGTGCCATGAAGCGCGCCATCCAGCAGGCCATGCGCCAGGGAGCGAAGGGCATCAAGATCATGGTGGGTGGACGTTTGGGCGGCGCCGAAATGTCGCGTGATATATGGCTGCGTGAGGGTCGTGTTCCCCTGCAGACCCTGCGTGCCAACATTGATTTCGCCAAGACCGAAGCGCTTACCACTTATGGGCAGATCGGCGTGAAGGTTTGGATCTATAAGGGCGAAGCGGTGCCGGAAGAAGTTCAGGAAAAAGCGGAGACGACGACCGAAGGCGTGTACGTCAGCGAATAAGTCTGTCCTTATGGAATGAGGTTATTACTATGTTGATGCCAAAACGTGTTAAGTGGCGAAAGCAGATGCGCGGCCGCATGAAAGGCAAGGCTTTGCGCGGCGCGGAAGTCTCGTTCGGCGAATTCGGCTTGATGGCCCTCGAACCGGGCTGGATTACCGCACGCCAGATCGAAGCCGCACGGCGCGTCATCGTTCGCGAAATGAAACGACGCGGCAAGGTCTGGATTCGTATCTTCCCGGCCAAGCCGTATACTCATCGCCCGCCTGAAACCCGCATGGGCGGTGGTAAAGGCAACGTGGAGTATTATGTGGCAGTGGTCAAGCCGGGCCGCATCATGTTCGAAGTGGGCGGCCTGCCTGCGGATCAAGCCTTGGCGGCGCTGAAAGGCGCACAGTACAAGTTTCCCATTAAAACAAAAGTCGTGAGCAGTCACGAGGCGGGAGGCTAGGAAATGAAGACTGCAGAGATCCGGGAAATGTCGGCCGAGCAGATTCGCTCGAAGCTTTCTGACGTGCACGAAGAATTGATGAAACTGCGCTTTCAGCAGGTGACCGGTCAATTGACAGACACCAGCCGTTTGCGTATTTTACGCCGGGATATTGCCCGCATGGAGAGCGTTCTGCATCAAATGACGGGCGCGGCGGTTACGGAAGGTAAAGCATGAACGAACGTCGTCGAATTGTTGGCAAGGTCACCAGTAACAAAATGACCAAAACTGTGGTTGTGGAAATTGTCCGCAAGTTTCGTCATCCGCTTTATAAGAAGGTTGTGCATTCCAGCAAGCGGGTAAAGGCGCACGATGAGATCGGCTGCCAGGTCGGGGATGAGGTTCAGATCGTTGAATCCCGCCCGTTGTCCCGCGACAAGCGCTGGGTGGTCGAATCCGTTGTCAAGCGCGAAACCCGCATCTCCGATGCAGGCGTTGAGACGGTTGCAAAAGTGGACATCGCAGTCGAGACCGAGCCGGAGGCATAAGTCATGATCCAGCATGAGTCTCGATTGAAGGTCGCAGATAACAGCGGAGCGCGCGAACTGCTTGTCATTCATGTGATGGGCGGCTCGACGCGCAGATATGGGCATATCGGTGATGTGGTGGTCGCAAGCGTTAAGTCCGCTTCGCCGCAGGGCGGGGTGAAGAAGGGCGAGGTGGTCCACGCCGTCATCGTTCGCCTGACGAAGGAATGGCGCCGCGAAGATGGTTCCTATATCCGCTTTGACGATAATGCCGCCGTGCTTTTGGACGCGGATGGTCAGAACCCGAAGGGCACACGCATCTTTGGCCCTGTGGCACGTGAACTTCGTGATAAGCAGTTCATGAAGATCGTGTCACTGGCCCCCGAAGTGCTGTAGGAGGTTTTGGAATGAGAATGAAAATCCGTAAAGGCGACACTGTGGAAGTGATCAGCGGCCGCCTCGAAGACAAAGGCAAGCGCGGAGAAGTCATCACTGTGCTGATGAAGCAGAACCGCAACCGCGTGGTGGTGCAGGGCGTCAGCATCCGCACCAAACATCAGCGCCAGGTGCAGACGCAGGCCGGGCGCAATATCAACCCGGGCCGCATTCAATTTGAAGGCCCCATTGATATTTCGAATGTGATGCTGGTTTGCCCGAAATGCAGCGAAGCTGCGCGTGTGGGCATTCAGCGCGATGAAGCCGGCGCGCACCGCGTTTGCAAAAATTGCGGGCAGTTGATTGATTAGCCGTGGAGCATGAACGATGAATAGAATGCGAGAACGTTATCAAAAGGAAATAGCCCCGGCGTTGTTGAAGACGTTTAGTTTCAAGAACGTGATGCAGATCCCGCGCATCGAAAAGGTTGTGATCAACATCGGCCTGGGCGAGGCGTTGGAAAATCCCAAGGCGCTCGACGCCGCCGTCGGCGACCTGACCACCATTACCGGCCAGAAACCGGTGACCAACAAGGCCCGCAAGAGCATCGCCAATTTCAAACTGCGCGAAGGCCGTTTGATCGGCACCAAGGTCACCCTGCGCGGGGACCGGATGTGGTCGTTCCTTGACCGGCTGTTGAACATTGCCCTGCCGCGCGTGCGCGACTTCCGCGGCGTTTCGGCCAATGCCTTCGATGGGCGCGGGAACTATACCCTGGGTCTCAAGGACCAGCTGGTCTTCCCCGAGATCGAGTATGACAAAATTGACAAACTGCGCGGTATGGAGATCACCATCGTGACCTCCGCCAAAACCGACGAGCACGCCCGTGCTTTGTTGCAGATGCTTGGTATGCCGTTCAGCAGGAAGGAAGCGTAGTAAGGTATGGCGAAGAAATGTATGCAATATCGTGAGCTCCGTCGGCGCAGGGCCGTTCAAGTGCGCAATCGCTGTCAGCGTTGCGGGCGTCCGCGCGGCTATATCCGCCGCTTCGGTCTGTGCCGAATTTGCTTCCGCGAACTGGCTTTGCAGGGCAAAGTGCCCGGCGTTGTCAAGGCATCCTGGTAGGCCGGAGGGTTAGATCATGAGTGTTAATGATCCCATTGCTGATATGTTGACCCGCGTTCGCAACGCGGTCATGGCGGGGCAGTCCCAGATTGCCATGCCCGGTTCAAAGATCAAGGCGGAGATCGCCAAGATATTGAAAGATGAAGGTTTCCTCGAGGGCTTTGAGGTGGTGGACGATGAGAAGACGACCTTTAAAGTTCTGCGCTTGAAGATCAAGTATATTGGTGAGCGCCGGGAACGCCGTCCTGTGTTGAGCGGGATCGAGCGCGTAAGTACTCCCGGTCGCCGCATCTACACCAATAAAAAGGAAATCCCCTGGGTATTGTCCGGTTTGGGTGTTGCCATTCTATCCACGCCGAAGGGCGTGATGACCGGTGCACGCGCCCGCCAGTTGGGTGTNNGGCGGCGAGATCCTTTGCAAGGTCTGGTAGAAGGCAGGAGGTAAAAAGTGTCTCGTATTGGAAGATTACCCGTCGAAATTCCGGGCGGTGTTCAAGTGGACGTCAAAGGATCGAACGTCCGCGTGAAAGGGCCAAAGGGCGAACTCCAGCGTGCATTCTCCCCGATGATGGAGATCAAGGTGGAAAACAACCACCTGGTCGTCACACGCAAATCGGATAATGCCGTGGAACGCGCCCTGCATGGCACCACGCGCGCCCTGCTCGCCAACATGGTACATGGCGTCAGCCAGGGCTTTGTAACCGTATTGGAAGTGGAAGGCGTGGGCTATCGCGCTGAAATGGAAGGCAAGAATCTGGCGTTGTATGTTGGGTATTCGCATCCGGTCAAGATCGAACCGCCGGCTGGAATAGCCTTCGAAGCGGATCTAAAGTCCCGCCAGATCAAGGTTTTGGGTTTCGATAAGGAACTGGTGGGGCAGATCGCGGCGAACATTCGTGAAGTTCGTCCGCCTGAACCTTATCATGGCAAGGGCTTGCGTTATTTGGGCGAACATATTCGCCACAAAGCCGGAAAAGCTGGGAAGGGAGCCGCGAAATAATCATGGCTGACAATAATCGTTCTGTTGCTCGCAAGCGGCGCCACGCGCGTGTGCGCTTGAATCTGGCTGGTACGGCCCAGCGTCCACGTTTGGCCGTTTTCCGCAGTGTGACGGAGATTTACGCCCAGGTCATCAATGATGCCGAGGGCGAGACCCTGGTTTCTGCATCTTCCGTGGACAAGGAATTGCGTGACCAGATGAAGGATAAGAAAAAGGCTGAACAAGCCAGGCTCGTCGGCAAGTTGGTCGCTGAGCGCGCCAAGAATAAAGGCATTACAGCGGTTGTGTTTGACCGCGGCGGTTTTCAATATACTGGACGCGTCAAGGCGCTGGCAGATGGTGCGCGGGAAGGCGGCCTGCAGTTCTAGGCCGATGTGGAGTTGATTATGGCACAAGTAGAAAAAATGGTAGAACAGCAGCAATTTGAAGCGCAGGACGCCCTTGAAGAACGCGTGATCGAGATCGCCCGCGTCGCCAAAGTGGTCAAAGGCGGCCGCCGCTTCCGCTTTCGCGTGACGGTGGTCGTCGGCGACAAAAAGGGAACGGTTGGCCTGGGCAGCGGGAAAGCCAATGCCGTGCCCGATGCAATGCGCAAGGCTTCCGAACGCGCCCACAAGAACATGCACGTCATGAATTTGGCGGGCACCACCATCCCGCACGAATCGCTGGGTGTGGTGGGCGGGGCGCGCGTTTTCCTCAAGCCTGCCTCCCCGGGTACCGGTGTGATCGCGGCCGGTGGTGTGCGCGCCGTTTTGGAAGTTACGGGCGTGCGTGATATTCTCACCAAATCCATGGGTTCCGCCAATGTCCTCAACGTGGTGATGGCGACTTTCGATGCCTTGAGTAAACTGAAGTCTGTTCAAGTGGAAGCGGCTCGGCGCGGCAAGAAGGTGGAAGATTTGCTGCCGTTCTGGGAGCGGAGGAAGCAGCATGCCTAAAAATGAAAATGCAGGCAAAACCATCCGCGTAACGCTTGTCCGCAGTCCGATCGGATATACCAAGGACCAGAAGCAAACCGTCCTCGCTTTGGGTCTGCACCGGATGCATCAGACCATCGAACATAAGGACACTCCGGCCCTGCGCGGAATGTTGAATAAAGTGATTCATCTTCTGAAGATCGAAGAGTAGGTTGCAATGAAATTACATGAACTTGTGCCCAATCCGGGCTCGAAGAAAAATCGTAAACGCGTCGGGCGCGGCCCCTCGGCCGGTCAGGGCAAGACAGCCGGCCGCGGCACCAAAGGCCAGGGCTCACGCTCCGGCGAGGGCGGCCGCATTTATGCCCAGGGCGGCAACCTGCCGTTCTACCGCCGCCTGCCGTTCATGCGCGGTGAAGGGTTTACCCCGCCGAATCGGACGAATTATAACGAAGTCAACCTGGATCAATTATCCGAGGCGTTCAAGGCCGATGCGGATGTAAATCTGGAATCGCTTGCGGCCGCGCATTTGCTGCGCGATCCGCGCAACCCGGTGGTTGTCCTGGGACGCGGCGATTTGAAAGTCGCACTTAAAGTGAAGGTTCATCGCGTCAGCGCCACTGCCAAATCCAAGATCGAAAAGGCTGGCGGTTCTGTGGAATTGATCCAATAACCAGCGAGGAGATTTCTGATGAAATCAGCGTTTTCGGGTTGGCGTTACCTGTGGAAGTCGGAAGATATTCGGAACAAGCTGCTGATTACGTTATTGATTCTGGCGCTCTATCGCCTCGCCGCGAATGTACCGGTGCCGGGCATCAATTTTGCGGCGTTGAAAGCCTTCCGCGCCAGCGCGGCGTCCAGTGCCGGTTTCCTGGGCTTCCTCGATCTATTGTCCGGCGGCACGGTGAGCAACTTCTCCCTGCTTTCCATGGGCGTTTATCCCTATATCACCGCCCAGATTATTTTACAGTTGTTGATCCCGATCATCCCCGCCCTTCAGCGCCGGATGCAGGAAGATCCGCGCGAGGGTCAGCGCTGGATGGAGCGTTGGACGTATTTCCTCGCGGTGCCGATGGCGGCGCTATCTGCGGTGGGCCAGATCAACATTTTCAACTCATTGGCCTCTCAGGGTAATTTGGGAGCCATCGTTCCCTTTGGTTTTGCCAGTGATACGTGGCTGCCCTCCGTGACAACCATTCTGGTGATGACCGCCGGTACGATGTTTGCCATCTGGCTCGGTGAATTGATTTCCGAATACGGCATTCGCGGCCAGGGACTTTCACTGGTGATTTTTGCAGGCATCGTGGCACGCATGCCTTCCAACCTTGTCAGTATAATGGGCGATCAGCAATATCGCTGGTTCCTGTTGATCTTCACGCTGATCGTGATCATTGCAACGATCTATGCGATTGTTTTCATCCAGCAGGGACGCCGCAACGTGCCGGTCATGTATCCTGGACGCCGGATGGGTAACCGCATGTCCATGCCGGTCAAGGGCACTTTGCCGTTGATGGTCAATCTTGCCGGTATGATCCCATTGATTTTTGCAAGCGCCATCCTGCAATTTCCGGCCATTATCGCCAGTTATTTTACCCAGTCAACCACTGCCTGGATAAAGAACTTTGCTTTATCCGTGCAAGGTACCCTGGGAGGCGGGACGGGTTCGAGTAGCTGGGTGTATTGGCTCCTGTATTTTCTCATGGTGGTGTCGTTTACCTTCTTCTATACCTCGGTTCTCTTTGAACAACAGAACTACGGTGACAACCTGAAGAAACAGGGTGCGCAGGTCCCCGGCGTTCACCCCGGCGAAATAACGCAGAAATACCTAAACAAAGTTCAACAGCGCATTACCTTTCCCGGCGCTTTCTTCCTGGGTCTGGTGGCCGCCTTGCCCTTCCTGCTCAGCCTTTTGCTGAAAGTGCTTGGAATTGGCAGCGCCTCCACTTCCACCGGCTTGTTCCTGGTCTCCTCTGCCGGCCTGCTGATCGTGGTGGGTGTGGTTCGTGACACCTTCCTGAACATCGAAGCGGAGATGAAGCTGCACGGCTATCAGGACTCTTTGCTGGTGCGCTAAATCGAAATCAAGGAATGTAAACGTGGCAACCTATATCGTTCTGCTCGGCCCTCCGGGCGTAGGCAAAGGCACACAAGCCGAAAACCTCGCCGCACAAACAGGCTTAATCCACATTTCTTCCGGAGATTTATTTCGCGAGAACATTAAGAATCAAACGGAGTTGGGCCGGCTCGCCAAATCCTTTATGGATAAGGGCGAACTCGTACCGGATGATGTCACGGTTGCCATGGTTAAAGACCGCCTCGCCCGGCCGGACTGCAAAGCGGGCGCCATTTTGGACGGTTTTCCCCGTACCCCGGTCCAGGCTGAGGCATTGAGCAGGTTGCTCGCCGGTTTTAAAGGCGATGTGAATTTTGTGCCGTTTATCAATGCCGATCCACGGGTCTTGATCGAACGCTTGTCGGATCGCTGGATTTGCCGCACGCAGGGACATATCTATAATATCAAGTCCAACCCGCCCCGGGTTGCGGGCCGCTGCGATCTGGATGGTTCCGAACTTTACCAGCGTGATGACGATAAAGCCGGGACCGTCACCAACCGCATTAAGGTCTATGCTGAACAAACCGCGCCGTTGATTGCATACTATCGCGGACAAAACAAATTGGTTGAGATTGACGGAACCCAGCCGATTGAGAAAGTGACAGACGCCCTTTTATCTGTGATCCGGAAGGGCCAAGCTGGAATGAGTTGGAGCAAATAATGAGTTCTGATCGCCAAATCCATATCAAAAGCCCTGGCGAATTAAAGATCATGCGCCAGGCCGGACGCATCAATGCCGAGATTTTGGCGACCATGAAAAATTTGATACAACCCGGTGTTTCAACGGCCGATCTCAACGCGGCTGCTGAGGAAGTGCTGAAGAAACACGGTTGTTATTCGCCTTTCAAAGGTTACAGCCAGCCGCCGTTTCCGGCTTCGATCTGCACCAGCGTCAACGAAGAACTGGTGCATGGGATTCCGAGCAAAAAGCGGATTCTCCGCGAGGGCGATATCATCTCCGTGGATTGCGGGACGGTGTTCGAAGGTTTTGTTGGCGATTCGGCGCTGACCTTCGCGGTGGGGGAGGTTTCCCCTCTCGCAAAGCGCCTGATGGAAATCACGGAAGGCGCGTTGGTTGCGGCGATTGACAAAATGCGCGTCGGCAATCGCACAGGCGATATTTCGGCGGCGATCCAGAATTACGTGGAAAGCCGCGGCCTGCACGTCACGCGCGAATACACCAGTCATGGTGTGGGACGGCAGATGCATGAAGGCCCCATGGTTCCCAATTTTGGGACGGCGGGTACCGGAACGCCTCTTCGTCCGGGAATGACCATTGCCATCGAACCGATGGTTTTGGTCGGAACGCACGAAACCCGCACTTTGCGCGACCAGTGGACGGTGGTCTCGGCGGACAAGTCATTGACGGCCCATTTTGAACATTCCGTGGCCGTCACCGAAGGTGAACCCCTCATCCTGACTGTCCCATGATTGTCCGACGGGCCAAACTCTGGACGGAAAAAGCTAGTACCTGTATAATCACATCTTTGGCTTTGTTAAAGAAGTAAGGAGCGCACTATGAAAGTTTCACCATCGGTTCGCAAGCGTTGTGCCAAGTGCCGTATCGTACGGCGCAAGGGGCGCGTGTACGTGATCTGCGAAAATCCAAAACATAAGCAGCGACAGGGTTAATTTCTATGGCGAGAATTGAAGGCGTTGATCTGCCCCGCAATAAGCGGGTTGAAATTGGCTTGGCGTATCTTTTCGGCATCGGCCCCACGCGCGCCCGGGCAATCCTGGCCGCGACCAAGGTGAATCCGGACACACGCGTCAAGGATTTGACCGAATCCGAAGTCACGGCGATGCGCGAGTTTATATCCAAAAATTATGAAGTCGAAGGCGATTTGCGCCGCGACCAGCAGATGAACATCAAGCGGCTGATCGAGATCGGCTCGTATCGCGGCCTGCGGCATCGCCGCAATCTGCCCGTGCGCGGACAGCGCACCCGCACCAATTCCCGCACCCGCAAGGGCAGCAAGAAGACGGTGGCCGGGCGCGGACGCCGACGCGGCGCGACCAAGAAGTAAGACAGGAGTTGATGAGTTATGCCTCAAAGTGTACGCTCCGCGCGCCGCACAACTGGCGGCGCTAAAAAGGGAAAACGCAATTTATCTTCCGGGCAGGTGCATATCTTCGCATCGTTCAATAATACGATTGTGACGATCACCGACTCGGAAGGAAACACGGTGGCTTGGGGTTCCGCAGGTTCGGCCGGTTTCAAGGGTTCGCGCAAGAGCACGCCTTTTGCCGC
>PMLN01000090.1:0-5785 GCA_003158885.1 Anaerolineae bacterium | reverse complement strand
TTCCGCATAACGGTTGTCGGCCTCCGAAGAAGCGCCGCGTGTAATGGGTTGAGGTAGCGAAAATATGGCAAAAACATTAAGTCCGGTTTGTAAGCTTTGCCGGCGCGAAGGCGAAAAACTCTATTTGAAGGGCGAGCGTTGCTTTACTCCCAAGTGCGCGTTCGAAAAGCGCAGTTTTGCCCCCGGCCAGCACGGCAAGTCTGGCAGCCGGGGTGGTAGGAACGCAAGCCGCACCGGTCAATCTGATTTTTCCCGCCAGTTGCGCGCCAAACAGAAGGCCCGCCGCATCTACGGCGTGCTGGAACGCCAGTTCCGCCGTTATTACGAGACGGCCTTGCATCGCCACGGCCTGACGGGTTTGACTCTTTTGCAGATCCTTGAATCCCGCCTGGATAATGTGGTCTTTCGGCTTGGATTCGCATCCAGCCGTTCGCAGGCCCGCATGATGGTCACGCACGGTCACTTTACCGTGAACGGCCGCCGCACGGATATTCCTTCCATGCTTCTGAGTGAAGGCGATCAAATTACGGTTCGTGAAGGCTCCCAGAGCCTGACGTATTTCAAGGCCTTGCCCGATTTGGCCGAGAAGCGCTCCTCGCCCTCCTGGTTGAATCGCGACGCCAAGAAAATGGCAGGCACCGTTTCCCGCCTGCCCGAGCGCATGGAAATTGACGGTAGTCTTAGTGAACAGCTTATTGTTGAATATTATTCACGCCGTTAATCCTTGGCTGCGTGGGAGCGCAGGGATGGACCCGGTTCATTCCTCGCTCATTGGCTTTCTTGCTGCCTCAAGGGAGAGGTGAACTGTGACGAGTATATCGAATATGGTCATGCCGAAGATCGAGCGTGAAGCCGAGGCTCGAAATTATGGCAAGTTTGTAATCAGCCCCCTGGAGCGCGGGTATGGCGCCACCCTGGGGAATTCTTTGCGCCGCGTTTTGCTTTCATCCCTGGATGGCGCTGCGATCACATCCATCCGCATCGGGGATGTCCTGCACGAATTCAGCGATATTCCCGGCGTGCGTGAGGATGTGATTCAGGTGACCTTGCAGATCAAGCAGATTCGCCTGAAGTTGGATGGCGTGGATAGCACCCGCATGAATCTGCAGGTGCGTGGCGAAGGCACCGTGACCGCCGCCGATATCGTGGCTCCGTCGGAGATCGAGATCGTCAACCCGGAACTCTATCTCTTCAATGTGGATAGTCCCAAGACGAAGCTGGATATTGAATTCACGGTCGAACGCGGGCGCGGTTATTCGCCCGCCGGTGAACGCAGTGAGCATTTGCCCATTGGCGAGCTTCCCGTGGATGCCATCTTCGGCCCGGTCAAGCGCGTCAATTGGGAAGTGACCTCGGCCCGCGTGGGCCAGAGCACGAACTACGACAAACTGGTCCTTGAGATCTGGACGGATGGCACGGTTTCACCCGAGCACGCCCTCAGCGCCTCCGCCAAACTGATCATTGATCACCTGCGCATGGTTGCGGGTATCAATGAGGAAACGTTGACGGTTGTGACGGAGCGTGAGATCGGCGGGAGCCGCCTGTCGAGCGAATTGGCCGAGACGCCGGTCGAGGCTCTTGACCTTTCCGTGCGCGTCTTCAACTCGCTCAAGCGTACCGGCATCACCACCGTTGGCGATGTATTGGAACTGCTGGATAAAGGCGAGTCGGCAGTGATGTCCATCCGCAACTTTGGCGAAAAGAGTTTGGATGAACTGCGCCAGAAGATGCACGAAAAGGGCTTCTTAAAGGATGAACAACCTTCGGAGTAATCAGAGATGCGACATAATGTAGCAGGTTATAAACTGAATCGAACCACCGGTGCACGGAAGGCCCTGCGCCGCAATTTGATAAAGCAATTCTTCGAGCACGAGCGAATTCGCACCACCAAGGCCAAAGCCGCGGCCATTCGCGGCGAGGCGGAGCGTATCATTACCATCGCGCGCAACAGCGCCAACGCCACCGACTCCGAAAAAGTCACCGCGCGGCGCCTGGTAGCCGCCAAGCTGGGTGATAACCGGGTGATCAAGCGCGTGTTCGATGAGATCGCCCCGCGTTTTGCAAACCGCCCCGGCGGCTATACGCGCGTGATGAAACTTGGTCCGCGCCTCGGCGATTCGGCCGAGATGGTGATCCTCGAATTGGTTGAAGAGTAGTTAGCGGTTAGCTGATAGCTTTTGGCTAAAAGCTAATTGCTAAAAGCTAATTGCTAGATGGCACGTTACAAACTGATCCTTGCTTACGATGGCGCCGCTTTTGTGGGCAGCCAACGGCAGGCAAAACGCCGGACCGTGCAGGGCGAGCTTGAGAATGCCCTGCGCCAATTGGGCTGGCCGGGCCGCACTGTGACCCTGGCCGGGCGCACCGATACCGGTGTTCATGCCTCGGGGCAGGTGGCCGCCTTTGATTTCGAATGGAATCATGCCCCAGAGCGTTTACTGGCTGCGCTGAACGCCAACCTGCCTGCGGATATGGCCGTCAGCGACATTGAACCTGTGGATGCGAAGTTCCATCCTCGTTTCGATGCCGCCTCACGCTGTTACCGCTACCGCCTGTTCTGCGGAAATGTGCGTGACCCGCTGCGCGAGAAAATGGCCTGGCGCGTCTGGCCGGCCTTCAAGGAAGAAGCGCTCCTCGAAGCGGCCGCAGTCTTTCTGGGACGGCATGATTTTTCGGCCTTCGGTTCGCCAGCGCGTGAACAGAGCAGCACGGTTCGCACGGTCATGGCCTCGGAATGGTCGCAGTCGGACGGTGAATGGCAATATGAAGTCCGGGCGGATGCGTTTTTATATCGCATGGTTCGCCGCTTGGTCTTCGTCCAGGTGGCCGTTGCGCAGGGAAGATGTTTGAAAGAGACTGTGGTCAAGGCTTTGGAAAGGCCGCAGGTTAAAAATGAAATCCCCGCAGGACTGGCTCCTGCACACGGATTGACTCTTGTTGAAGTGACGTACTGAGTTTGTCATTGCGAGGAGCGGCGCTGGTTGAGTAGCGAGCGCAGCGAGCGTATCGAAACCAAGTAGCGGCGTGGCAATCTCACGAACCTTTGATTGCCGTCACTCGCAATGACATAAAAACGGAGATTGAAAGTGTATAAATCGTATTATCCGAAAGAGAGCGAGATCGAGCGCAAATGGTACGTGGCGGATGCCAGCGGACAGACCTTGGGCCGCTTCGCCGCCAAGGTTGCCAGCGCCTTGTTGGGCAAGCGTAAGCCGACCTTCACACCCGGTGTGGAGATGGGTGATTATGTGGTGATCATCAATGCGGAACTCGTCACCGCCACCGGCACCCGCACCCATTTGAAGCTGGACAGCAAAATGTATCATCATCATTCCGGTTACCCCGGCGGATTGAAGTCGGTCAGCCTGCGCGAACAATTGCGTATTCATCCTGACCGCGTTCTGCGCGATGCGGTCTGGGGCATGCTGCCTCATAACCGCATGGGCAATGCGTTGATCAAGCGTTTGAAGATTTATGCCGGTCCGAATCACCCGCATAGTTTGCAAAACCCGGAACCCTTGAAGTAGAAAGGAAAATGTGATCATGGCTGTTCAATATTATGAAGGTATCGGCCGCCGCAAGGAAAGCATCGCCCGCGTCCGTTTGATGAGCGGGAATGGCAGGTTCATCGTCAATGACAAGGAAGCCGGCGCATACTTTACGCGCCTCGGCGATATGAATGACATTCTGCTGGCTTTCAAGGCCTGTGGACAGGAACCCAGTATTTATGATGTCACCGTGAAGGTGGACGGCGGCGGCGTGACCGGCCAGACCGACGCGGTCAAGCTGGGCTTGGCGCGCGCGCTGGTCATGATCAATGGCGATTGGATTGCAGCCCTGCGCAAGTATGGTTTGTTGACGCGCGATGCGCGCGTCAAGGAACGCAAGAAGCCAGGCCTCAAGCGCGCCCGCAAGGCTCCCACCTACACCAAGCGCTAAACCTCTCTTTGTACAATTTGTTTTGTAATTGGTAATTCGTGATTTGCGAATTACCAATTACCATTTAATGGAGACTCTCATGGACTTCTCTCTCGCTGCCTCTGCCTTTGAAGCTTTGCATTTCCCGGTGCCCTCGAAGTTGGTTCTTCTCGAAGCGCAAACTTTTTCCTCGGCGCATGTTCCCTCCTTTCCGCCCGATGCGCCGGCTTTGATTACCGGTCTGGCTGCGCGTGAGTTGGCCCTGCAGGTGGTCACCGTTTTATTGGCCGTGTATCCCAAAGAGCATGAAGTATTTCTTGTAGATCCCGCTACCACGACACACAGCCCAGAAGATACCAGCCAGGAAAGCCAAAAAAACTTTGTGCCTTTGTGTCTTGGTGACTTTGTGGTTAAGAGTATATCTGACCAATATTTTTCACCCTCGGCCTGCCTATATGTTCCCGAATTGGGCGAAGGCACTTCCTTTGAATCGTTCCAGGAGATCATTGCCCACCTGCGCGCCCCCAATGGCTGTCCGTGGGACATGGAGCAGACGCACGCCTCGCTCCGCAAGCATTTGCTGGAAGAATCGTATGAGGCCATTGCCGCGCTTGACTCGCAGGACTCCGCCTCCATGGGTGAGGAGTTCGGCGACCTGCTTTTGCAGATCATGCTGCATTCGCAAATTGCATGTGAAGAAGGCGAGTTCACAGCCAACGATGTGGTGAAAGGCATTTACGACAAGATCGTCCGCCGGCATCCGCATGTGTTTGGCGATGCGAAGGTCGGTGGTGTGGACGGCGTCTTGCAGAATTGGGAGAAGCTGAAAGAAGCAGAGAGAAGAGAAAAAGGGGATAAGGGGGAAGGGAATAGGCGAAAGGGGATGCTGGATGGCGTGCCTATGGCTTTGCCAGCGCTGAGCCAGGCGCAGGAATACCAGGATCGTGCCGCCCGCGTGGGCTTTGACTGGCCCGTCATTGAGGATGTGCTGGATAAAGTTGCCGAGGAAATCCAGGAAGTCAAGGACGCCGGGACCGATTTTGAGCTTGCGGATGAGATCGGTGACCTGTTTTTTGTGCTGGTCAATTTTGCCCGTTGGAAGAAGGTGGACGCCGAGTCTGCCTTGCGCGGGACGAACCTGAAATTCAAGAAGCGCTTCGGCTATATCGAAACAAATGCCAAAGCGCAGGGAAGAAATTTATCCGATATGAAGCTGGAAGAGATGGATATGCTTTGGAATGAAGCCAAGAAAGAAGGCTAACGGCTTGGCTCACCTGCTGCCGATTATAGCAAGACAAGATTGCGCAAAATCACCTTTTCTGCCAAATGGCCGCCGCAGACCCACGCCGAAGGCGGTCAGGTGGAGCCGGTGTTCGCCCGCTTTCTATTTCTTGAATGCTTGATGGGCTTGAGCGTAGATGCGAAGGGCAGCCGCAAGGTCGCGTTTATAATTTTCACCCTGCGACTTAAACCATTCCACTACTTCCGGTTCTACCTCCACCGTTACCTTAACTTTCGGCTTTGGCATTCGCCATTTTGCAGTAGCGAAAAACCCTTCGGTAAGGGGCGGAATTTCCGAAGTATCAATCATGTTATCGGTCATCGCATCAAAACGTTCCAAATTCGTCTTTGTAGGCTTGTTCATATCGCTTTCTTTCATCGCTCGTGGCTTTTCGGAAGGAAATCACTCGAATGGTGTTTGCTTTCGGTTCGGTGAATACGATTACTATAGCCCTTCCCCGACTGTCTTGCAAGTCCAATTCTGTTTGTATGAGCGGCCTAACGGTTTGCGACATCGTCCCCGTAGGGGATCGAGAAGCATGGCGCTGGGGAGGGTTGGGGACTTATAAGGGTAGGTATTTTGGAG
>PMLN01000216.1:2745-2951 GCA_003158885.1 Anaerolineae bacterium | reverse complement strand
GCCGGGGAGAACCACAATATCCACATCGCCTTCAAAGACTGTGCGGTCCTGCGAAACGATTTCACAACGAATGGTCATAAAAAATTCTCCAGCGCCGAGTGTCAGATGATCCGACACAGAATCCCATGAAAAGGGATCAGGCGCTTTTTGCCAGGTTCTCGGCCTTTTCACGAACATCTTCGATGGTACCGGCCATCATGAAGGCC
>PMLN01000216.1:0-2668 GCA_003158885.1 Anaerolineae bacterium | reverse complement strand
GGCTGGGAGAAGAAACGCTCGATCTTGCGGGCACGCGCCACAACCAGTTTATCATCTTCGTTCAACTCGTCAATACCGAGAATGGAAATGATATCCTGAAGATCCTTGTAACGTTGAAGAATACGCTGAACTTCGCGGGCGGTATTGTAGTGTTCCACACCGACAATGTTTGGATCGAGGATGCGCGAAGTGGAAGCCAGGGGGTCCACGGCAGGATAAATTCCTTTTTCCACAATGGAACGTTCCAAGGCGATGGTTGCGTCGAGGTGGGTGAAGGTTACGACCGGCGCGGGATCCGAATAATCATCGGCGGGAACGTAGACGGCCTGCATGGAGGTGATGGAGCCGGTACGCGTCGATGTGATGCGTTCCTGCAACTCGCCCATTTCCGTGGCGAGCGTCGGTTGATAACCCACAGCCGAAGGCATACGCCCAAGAAGAGCGGATACCTCGGAGCCGGACATGGAGAAGCGGAAAATATTATCAATGAACAAAAGAACATCGCGGCCCTGATCGCGGAAGTATTCTGCCATGGAAAGCGCGGAGAGCGCCACGCGCAAGCGCACGCCCGGAGGCTCATTCATTTGGCCATAGACCATCACGGTATCTTTCATCACGCCGGACGCGATCATTTCACGATAGAGCTGTGTGCCTTCACGCGTCCGTTCGCCCACGCCCGCGAACACGGAGTTGCCTTCATGTTCGGTCGCGACGGAACGAATGAGTTCCTGAATGATTATCGTTTTACCTGTGCCTGCGCCACCAAAGATGCCAGTCTTGCCGCCTTTAGTGAACGGAGAGACGAGATCAATGACTTTGATGCCTGTTTCGAAGATCTCAAGACGCGTGGATTGCTCTGCGAAAGGAGGCGCTAAGCGGTGGATCGGATAATGTATGGCGGCTTGGACATCGCCTTTGTTATCCACAGGCTTGCCCAATACATTTAAGATACGGCCCAATGTAGACGGCCCCACAGGAACAAGGATCGGCGCACCGGTCGCAAGCGCGGGAACGCCGCGTTGCAGTCCATCGGTCGCGTCCATTGCAACAGTGCGAACCCAGTTATCGCCAAGATCCTTTTGAACTTCGAGAATCAGCGGTTCCCTTCCGGGACGCTCGACTTCAATCGCTTCGAAGAGTTCAGGCATTTGCCCCTCGGGGAATTCCACATCCACCACACCGCCAAGAATTTGTACCACACGGCCTTTAATAATGTCTGCCATGAATTTTCCTCCAGGGTTATTTAGCCAGCGCTTCCGCGCCGCCTACAATGTCCAAAATATCGCTGGTGATTGACTGCTGGCGAACCTTGTTATACGCAAGCTGAAGGCCATCGACCAATTCCTTCGCGTTGTTAGTCGCGTTGCCCATGGCGACCATGCGGGCGGCGTGTTCGCTGGCCAGTGATTCAAGAATCGCCTGATAGACTTGCAATGCAGTGAACTTTGGGATGATCACATCCAAGATTTCGCGCTGATCAGGTTCGTATTCATAGGCGGCGGCCGGCCCGCTGTGCTGCTCAAAATTCACCACGCGGCCTTCGCCTCCGCCAACTTCGAGCGGCAAAAGTTTTTTCATCGTGGCAACCTGCCGCCCCATATTGATGAAGTGCGTATAAATCAAATACACTTCATCCGCCTCGCCTTTGACGAATTCATCCACGGCGAGGCGGCCAATCGCCGAAACATCCATGAAGGATGGTGCGGCAGGCAGGTTGCTAAAGTCCGCAATCGCGTTTTGGCGGCGGCGGATGAGCAGGTCACGGCCCTTGCGTCCAACCGCGATATATCGAACAGGAAGCCGATAATGATCGAAGTGAGATGCGACGAAACGAATCACGTTTGTATTGTAAGCGCCAGCCAAGCCCCGGTCACTGGTGATGACGATCACCAAAGAACTTTTCGGCACGGGACGCTCTGTCAATAACGGATGCAGGCTTTCGCGTCCGGGTTGAGCCGCCACGTGAGTCAATACCTGCCANNATACGGAGCCGCATTTCACGCGCAGAAGCCATCTATGCCTGCCACGTATTGCGGAAGACATCCAGCGCCTTTTGTAGATTTGCGCGGATGTCATCGGTAATCGTCTTTTTCTCAGTAATCGCCTTACCGATTTCAGGATAGGAAGATTCCATGAACTTGAGGAGGTCGCCCTGCCACTTTGCCATCTTGTCCACGGAAACAAGATCGGCATAACCGTTCGTTGCCGCAAAGATGGCGATCACCTGATCGGAAAGCGACATGGGTTGATATTGCGGTTGTTTGAGGATTTCCTGCATGCGCTGGCCGCGTCCCAACTGCTGCTGGGTGGCTTTATCCAGATCGGAGGCCATCAGCGCAAACGCGGCAAGCTCGCGATAGGCTGCCATATCGAGTCGCAAGCGGCCTGCAACCTGCTTCATGGCTTTGGTCTGCGCATCACCGCCGACGCGCGACACCGAGATACCCACGTTCATCGCGGGTCGGATACCGGCATTGAATAGATCGGTTTCAAGATAGATCTGTCCATCGGTAATGGAAATCACATTGGTCGGAATGTAAGCTGACACGTCGCCCAGCAGCGTCTCGATAATGGGCAGCGCCGTGAGCGAACCCGCGCCGCGATCCTTGGAAAGTTGTGCGGCCCGTTCGAGCAGTCGTGAGTGGAGATAGAACACGTCGCCCGGATA